>JAQZBA010000086.1 GCA_029239365.1 Herbinix sp.
TAACTTACAACTGTGGACTGCATCTTCTCCTGATGCAGAACCTTCGGTTCTTCTTCAGCGTGAACATTATTAAGTTTTTCCATAAATACTCATGCTCCTTTCAAATCATATATTTGGTTCTGGTGTTATAATACTTCTCAGCTCTCCTCCTCAACGTATTGAAGAATATCTCCGGGTTGGCACTTAAGCGCCTTACAGATGGCTTCCAGAGTACTAAAACGCATCGCCTTCGCCTTGTTATTCTTGAGAATCGAGAGATTCGCCATGGTGATATCCACCTGCTCTGCCAGCTCAGTCAAACCTATCTTTCGCTGTGCCATAACTACGTCCAGATTAACTACTATCATGTGTGGCACCTCCTAAATAGTGAGATCATTTTCTTGTTTATAGGTTACTGCCTGGTCAAATACTTGGGATAGAACCAGAGAAAAAAGTCCGGCGATGGCAAACACTGCAACTAGAACAAGTGCTGCCGGTGTAATCACAAAGAGGAGTCTGGTCAGCATCGCAAAAGCAATGCAGAAGGAGCTAACGCCCATTCTCTTTAAGGATCTGACATTCTCCCTTACAAAGGGATCTTCTCTGAACACTGTCTTAAAAATGCTTCTCAGTTCCCAGAGAATTACCAAGGCAAATACTCCGGCAATGATGAATATAATGCAAAAGGGAAGATAGAATTCTCTAAAAATGGAATAGTATCTTCCAACCAGCTTGAACAAGAATGGTACTGTTATACAGATAACAATCCCGGTGTAAAACATAAAATCCAATACTATTTTTGTAAACCTTACCAAAGGGCTCTTACTCATATTGGTATAACCTCCTATGCGTACTACTTTTTTTCCATTTCTTCCTTCTTGAAGATAATATAGCATAGAGAAAAACGAATGTCAATAATATTTTATCGTTTATCGATAATTTATTATTGACATTTGATGTGAAAATTATTAGTAGGGTGAATTGCAACGCGAGTTTCCCCCTTAAATGAAAATGTAAATTCTACTCACAATTATCTATTCATCAGTCTTGTAACTAGGGCGACCGCAGACTGAGCATCCTCTGAATATCCGTCTGCACCGATCTCCTGTGCATAATCGTCAGTAATAACAGCTCCTCCGATAATCACTTTTGCAGTAAGACCTTGTTCCCTTGCCTTCTGAACTACATGTTTCATCTCCACCATAGTAGTTGTCATCAAGGCAGACAGTGCAATGATATCTGCATGCTCTTCAATTGCCGTCTGAATTATCTTCTGGGTTGCTACATCCTTACCAAGATCTATCACCTTGAAGCCATAATTCTTCAGCATCAGAGCCACCAGATTCTTACCGATATCATGGATATCTCCGGCTACAGTAGCTATCACTATCGTTCCCTTGGAAGCTTCCTTCTCATTCTTCTTAAGCATTGGCTCCAGATAATCTATCGCAAGCTTCATCGTCTCCGCACTGGCAATCAGCTGTGGCAGGAAATAAATCGACTTATCATACAGGTCCCCCACCTCATTAATTGCCGGAATCAATGTCTGATCAATCAACTCCTCGGGAGTGGAATTCGTTAGTTCCTGCTTGACTAAGTCCACAATATTCTTCCTGTTACCTTTCACTACCGCTTGAAATATTACTTGTCTGCTATCCATCACCCCAACTGCTTTACCGCAATCTTGACTGGGAGCTCCGGTTGTGTTTCCAGTCACTGTCCTACCCGAAGCTGTCATTGCTTCCGTACCGGCGGTTATCGTCGTAGGGCGGGCCGTTGCGCGGTCAATATATCGCTGAGGTGCATCCTCCACAGCACGAAGTAAATCTGCTGCCAGTGAGGTATTCACCAATAAATCCTGGGAGGGGTTAGCAATTGCCATCGTTAGTCCCGCTTGTATCGCAAAAGCAAGGAAGGTGCTGTTGATAAATTGTCGTTCCGGCAAACCAAAGGAGATATTTGATAGTCCAACAATGGTAGCAATCCCTAGTTCTTCTTTACAGTAACGTATCGTCTCCAGTGTCTCCAGAGCAGCGTTCTTATTCGCGCCAACGGTAGTAACCAGACCATCCACAATGATATCTTCCCTTGTTAATCCAAGTTCATATGCTCTTGCCAAAATCGTCTGTATAATCTGCTTCTTTTCCTGAATATCTTTTGGCAAGCCCTGCTCAGATAACGGAAGGAGTATGAACATTGCACCGTATTTCTTAGCGATCGGAATTAATTTCTCGAATTTCTCCTTCTCTAAGGATATCGAATTAATCAAGGCTCTGCCCGGATAGACACGAAGAGCTGCTTCTATTACCGATACATGACTGGAATCGATGCTGAGTGGGAGCTTTGCCGCATCCAATGCTTCCTGCATCACTTGAAGCATTACCTCCTGTTCATCAATACCATTCATACCGACATTAACATCCAGTAATGCTGCTCCCAGCTCGGCCTGTTCTGCAGCCATCTGAGCAACCATATCTGATTTACCCTCGCGTAACTGTGCTTGGAGCGCCTTTTTACCGGTGGGATTTATTCTCTCACCTACAATCATAAAGGGACCATTCAGGGGTATCTCCACTGTCTGTTGTTCTGTCGTTAGTGCTCTGATATGCTCACTCCTCGGGGGGATGGGAGACTTTCCGAGTGTTTTATCCACAAGCAACTTCATATGTTCCGGTGTTGTTCCACAACATCCACCAACAATATTCGCACCGGCATCGATTAACTGCTCCATCTGCTCCGCGAATTCCACCGCATCCGTAGGGAAATGGGTCATCCCCTCCACCAGCCTGGGAATACCGGCATTCGGCTTAGCCATAATCGGAACGTAAGAATATTCCTTCATTTCCCGTACAATATCAAGCATCTTGTCCGGTCCTGTGGAGCAATTAATTCCCACCGCATCGGCACCCATACTCTGAAGAACGATCACTGCTGTCTTGGGATCGGTACCATATAGGGTTCTCTGATTTTCATTAAAGGTTAAGGAAATGATGACCGGTAGATCGCAGACCTCTTTGATTGCAAGAAGAGCCGCACGGCATTCCTGAAGGCTCATCATCGTCTCAACCACCACCAGATCCACACCCATTGGAATGATATAACGAAGCTGCTCCTTGTATACCTCCACCAATTCTTCAAAAGGTAAGGTTCCTACCGGATATAACTGTTCCCCTGTCATCGTGATATCCGCTGCAATATAAACATCTCTTGTACTTCCTGTATTGTTACGGTATTCTTCCACTGCCTTCTTAGATAGCATGGCTAAGCCTCGGTTGATCTCCTCGATTCTATCTACCAGTCCGTATTCTCCTAATTTAATGCGATTTGCAGTAAACGTAGGTGCAAACAGGATATCTGAACCAGCTTCGAGGAATTCTCTCTGCAGTCCTACAATAATCTGGGGATTCTCAAGCATCCAAGCTTCCGGACTCACACCTGTCGGCATTCCACGTTTTTGTAGATTGCTTCCTGTAGCACCATCCAATATTGTAATCTTCGAACTTGTTAAAGCGATAAACTCCTGTTTTGTCATCTCTCCACCTATGCCTTTCCCATTTATGTACACACGCACTTTTATCAATCATAATTAGTTTCAATAATACTCCTCGATTTATGTAGCTGTTATACCTCCCTCGGGACCAAATTCCAAGGTTCTGAACAAACGATTCACATAGAATATAGTAGCACCTAGGAATATCACGTAGTAAATCATATAAAAGATATGTTCACCAAAGAAAAAGTCGATCCCTACCAATAAGCCCTTACTCATCATTGCAATGATCCAGCCACCTAACAACTCATTGTTATGCCAATTATTCTGGAGACAATTCGTCGCCATAACAATCCCATGGATCACAAAGAATTCAATCAAAATCTCCAAGGCAGCCAACAAAAAGGTATTTCCAGCTGTAGTTAAGTATAGCTCCCTTGCCTCCAATTGATAGGGTAGCAATGGCAGTCTGATATAGTAGAACATCGCTATGGGTATTAATAGCATCGCCGCTAAGAATCTGATATTCTTGCGAACTAACAAGGCCGAACCGATAAAAATCATTACAAATCCCAGTAGATCAGGAAGTACATCCAGCAAAGGCTGCGTCCCTATAAAATGATTCACGATTCGCAGTTGCAGCTCTTCTCCGATTGTAACATCCTTAACCATCGCATTGTATAGATTGCCTACCGGAATCTTAAAATCCAAGGCTAGCAGAAATATACCAACAACAATAAGCCAAATTTTCTTCTTCATTACAAATCCCCCATAATCATTATGCTACTCAGTCCGATAGACTTATTTCTGAAATATCTTATCCATCAGGCTGACTCTATTAAATGGTAACATAATATAGTAGCCATCCGCAATAGGGTCCAGCATCTCAATTAACTCCCTGGCAATGGAAGCTCCGACCTCTTCAGCCTCTTCTCTTGACATATCCGGATGATAACGATTCATAATCTCATCCGGAACATTGATCTGGGGCATTTCATTTTTAATAAATCGGGCATTCTTATAGCTCACTAAAGGCATAATTCCGCATAGGATCTTGGTATCCAATCGCTCTTTAATACTTTTTATCCTGTCTACATCCTCTCGCGAATAGATGGGCTGGGTAAGAAAGTATCTTGCTCCCGCAGCTATCTTACGCTGTAGGCGTTCTACTACCTTCTCTATGCTTCCCCGATTATGGTTCAGCGCACCACCAAAGCAAAAAGGCTCCTTCGGAAAATGCTCAATATTCATCTCCTTAACATAGTCCATCAGCTGTACAGAATTATAATCAAAGACACCCGTGGTAGACACCCTACTCTCTCCCGGTACCGGATCTCCGGTTACTAGAAGAAGATTGCGGATGCCATGAATATAGGCTCCAAGTAACGTCGAACGCATCGTAATTATATTCCTGTCACGACAGCAGATATGAGGCATTACCCGAAGTCCTGTCTCCTCTGCAATCTTGATACTCATTAAGACTGAATCAACTCTACTTCTTCCCATAGGAGAATCCGCGAAGGTTATGATGTCGGCACTACTAGTCTTCAATTTATGGGCACATTCCATGACACGATCGATGTCCGCGTCATAGGGCGGGTCCAATTCAACCGCCACCACCTTTTTGCCACTTTGTAGAAGCTGATAGAACTCGTTCTCCTTCCCTGGGAGGCTAGCTCCATCAACCTTCTCATGCCCTTTATGCTTTGGCTGAGCATAGTTGCTATCTCCAATCATTTCCACCAACGATGTAATATATTCCGGAGTTGTACCGCAGCAGCCTCCGGTAATCGCAACCCCAAGCTCAGCAATCTGCTTCATGTTATTCGCAAAGTATCTAGCATTATCCATGAATACCATACGGTTTTGTAGCTGTTCCGGATAACCTGCATTAGGTGCTGCATAGAGGGGAATTCCCTCCGGCAGGTTGATCTTCCTTAGAATCTGCTGCATATGTCCCGACCCTACACCACAGTTCAGTCCGCATGCATCAATACCCTTAAGCTGGCTGATATGATCCAGCAAGCGGTTTGCGCTGATACCGGAAGTGCTGTAACCATTCTTATTGACAGAGAAGGATGCCAGGATGAACATGGACTCCTTCTTACTCTTAATATAAGGAACAAGCTTTTCTATATGATAAGTACTTGAGAACGTCTCAAAATGAATTCCATCCATCCCTTCCTCAAGGAATATGTCGCATAAGAATTGATACTCCTTTATAATCTCTTCTTCACTAGTCTCAGCATCCTGAGGAATCGGACCGATATCTCCTAAGATCCAGACCTTCTTATCTTCACCTTGCTCAGTCTGTATGGTAGCAACTGCATCCTTTGCAATCGCACAGGCTGCTTTCACAATCCTTCTCTGCTCTTCCTGACTGCAGCGAAGTACGGCTCTGCTGGCTGCAAAGGTATTGGTCCTTAATAACCCGGCTCCAGCCTTGATATAATCTATATGAATCTTTTTAATAATATCTGGTGCAGATAGATTCGCCCGCTCCGATATTGCATTTTGCTGGTTGACGATACTGCAATAATAGGTACCCATAGAACCATCCGGAAATAGCCGATGTGTCTTCAAATACTCTTTCAAATCCATGTATTATTCTTATCCTTCCCATGCTTGATTTTACTTACAATTTTATGCTTTATTGTGTTAAAGTATAATTTTTACCTATTATATATCATTCCCTATCCCACCACAAGTATTTTCAGAACTTTTATCCTTTCCTCTGCTTTTCAACACACTCTTACTATGCTATACTAATCGAGGTAAATGACTTAATTCATATAGAAACGGAGCAGCTATGAAAAATAAAACGTTCCCTAAGATACTTACCATTGCTATCCCTTTTACCGTAATCTTATTCTTCGTTTACAAAGAGGATATCTTTGCTCTGGTTTCCCTTCTTCCAACCTGTTTCATCTATAGTAAGCTTCATCTCTATTGCCCAGCCTGCGGTAATACCCGAGGCGTAACCTCGCTATTGGAGGGTGATATCCTTGACTCTCTGAGATATAATATCACTCCGGTTATTCTACTGCTTTTCGTTATTATGGCTTATGTCGAGTTGGCCACCTACAGCTTTGGAAGACATTGTAAGCTCTTGCCAAGAAGGCTATGGTTCTATCTGATAATCATTGCTCTACTGACGATATATTATATTACGCGTAATCTTGTCCCTGTATTGGCACCATAATCCTTGGTACAAAACTAATTCACACTGTGCTCGTATTTGCTCAAGCTCATACAAAAAATGGCTGTACATCTCATTGATTGAAATGTACAGCCTGTCTTTTAGCATTAATCTAGTAAGTGGTTTGAAACTCTTGTAACATCTCTTCGTATAGCGTACTGAATTCCGGATCGCTCATTACTGCCAGCACCAAGATTCCTGCAACTAGACCGATAATGATTGAGAGTGAACACAGAACAATACCGACAATTGCCAGAGTCCTACCACCCTTTTTCTTCTTAATAACAATAATCCCCAGCACCAACCCGGCAATCGATAGCGGAATTGTGAAATACCATAAGCAGCAGCCTAACAGCACGCCTAAGATACCCATGATTAGAGACGCTATTGCCATACCATTACTTTGTGGCTGATTCTGTGGCTGATATTGTTGGTACTGATTATATTGGTATTGATTGTTTGGATAAGGATTCTGATTGTTTTGATAAGGATTCTGATTGTTTTGATAAGGATTTTGATTGTTTTGATAAGGATTTTGATTATTCTGCTGATATCCATTCGGATTATTCTGCTGGTATTCCGGCTGATTCATTGGTTGTTCCTGCTGTGGTTGGCCATATCCGGATGGATTGTTCTGCGGTTGATTCGGATCCGAATTATTTGGATTGTTATTATTCTCGTTTGGATTATTATAATCTCCCATAACTATTCCCCTTTGCTTATTGTAAGTACAGATCTATCATGTTAATCATAACTATCTATATGACAACATTGTTAAAATAATCCTATCACACATCTTCTTCATATTCAACACCTTTATTATCTTCATATTCTTCGGAAACTATGAATGGGAATAGATTTCTTGCGGACAATAATGTTTTGTATAATTTATTGACTGTATTAATAGAAACAAATATAATAAAGCGTAGTGAACATGCTACAAGCTTGCTTGATAGCATGTGATCGGAGCTGAAGATCATGAATATGCTTTTTATTCATGATATAATAAAGCGTAGTGAACATGCTACAAGCTTGCTTGATAGCATGTGATCGGAGCTGAAGATCAAATTAATAAAATGTAAATTACAAGGAGGTATAAAATGAATATTCCAAAAATCAAATTAGGTATTGTCGCTGTCAGTAGAGATTGTTTTCCGATGGAGTTATCCTCCAGCAGAAGAAAAGCTGTTGTAGCAGCATTTGAGAAGAAGCACGGTAATATATTCGAGTGCTCCGTCACTGTGGAGAATGAGCTTCATATGAAGAAAGCTCTGGAAGAGGTTAAGGAAGCAGGATGTAATGCACTGGTTGTGTATCTTGGTAACTTCGGTCCTGAGACAGCAGAAACCCTACTTGCCAAATACTTTGACGGTCCTACCATGTTTGTAGCTGCAGCCGAAGAGAGCGCGGATGATCTACTCGATGGCAGAGGTGATGCATACTGCGGAATGCTCAATGCCAGTTACAATCTAAAGCTTCGTAATATCAAAGCATACATACCGGAATATCCCGTAGGAACACCGGAAGAGGTTGCTGATATGATAGGTGAATTTGAGCCTCTAGCAAGAGCAATTATTGGTTTAAATAATCTTAAAATCATCTCCTTTGGTCCCCGTCCTCAGGATTTCCTTGCCTGCAATGCACCCATCAGTCAATTATACAAATTAGGTGTGGAGATTGAAGAAAACTCGGAGCTTGATTTATTTGCCGCTTTTAATGCTCATGCGAATGACCCTCGTATCCCTGTGGTAATCAAGAGCATGGAGCAGGAGCTAGGCGAAGGTAATAATATGCCCGGTATCCTTCCCAAACTTGCTCAATATGAAATCACCCTTCTTGACTGGGTTGAACAACATAAAGGTTCCAGAGAGTTCGTTGCTTTCGCCAACAAATGCTGGCCTTCCTTCCAGACCCAGTTCGGATTCGTTCCCTGTTATGTCAATAGCCGTCTTACTGCTATGGGCTTCCCAGTATCCTGTGAGGTTGACATTTATGGTGCATTAAGTGAGTATATCGGAACCTGTATTAGTGAAGATGCGGTTACCCTCCTTGATATCAATAATACGGTTCCAGCTGATATGTATCAGTCTGAAATCAAAGGAATCTATCAATACGATCATAAGGATACCTTTATGGGCTTTCATTGTGGTAATACTGCCATCAGCAAGTTAAGCAAATCCTCTATGAAGAACCAGAAGATTATGGCAAGAAGCTTAGAGCCAAACCAGGAACCTAACATTACCCGCGGGACCTTAGAGGGTGACATCATTCCCGGACAGATTACTTTTTTCCGTCTGCAAAGCACAGCGGATGCGCAGCTGAGAGCATATGTAGCTGAAGGTGAAGTACTTCCGGTAGCTACCCGCTCCTTTGGCTCCATTGGTGTATTCGCTATTGCAGATATGGGTCGTTTCTACCGTCATGTACTCATTGAGAAGAACTATCCTCATCATGGCGCAGTAGCCTTCGGTCATTATGGTAAAACTCTATATGATGTATTTAACTATCTTGGAGTAACCGATATTGCCTTCAACCAGCCTAAGAGCATGCTTTACAAAACCGAGAATCCGTTCGCATAAGCAATAATCAGTTTTCGATAGAAAGCACAATTAGTAATCATTCTATCTATATGAAATAGATACCGGCTGGAAGACCTTCTCATAGAGGATGCTCTTCCAGCCGGTTTATTCATAATACGTGAAATCGTTAACCAATCACATAATGATCAGTTAATGCACTTAATTTTTTCACAAATATATGATATCGTAGTTGGGAACAGTGAATATGTATTGTTTAAATTTGTATTTATAATAGTAAGAGGTGAAATATTTGATTATAATAATACCGGCTTATCAGCCGGATCATAGACTCCTTAAGCTCATTGGCGAGATTAAAGAAAAAAGTGATTTTGATATCTTAATTGTTAATGACGGTAGTAATGACCGTTGTACTCCAATCTTTGACATGGCTATCACGATTGGTTGCACCGTTCTGAATCATAAAAAGAATTACGGAAAAGGCGCCGCCTTAAAAACAGCTTTCTCTTACCTACTGGAAGCCGGATCACAGGAGGGCTTTGTCTGCGCTGACTGCGACGGACAGCATACCTGGCCGGATATCAATAAACTAGCTATGGATATTCCATATCATCCAACTTCTATTATACTAGGAAGCAGAAAATTCGTGGGTAAGGTCCCCTTGAAAAGTAGATTCGGTAATTATTTGACCGGAGCAATCTTTAATCTGCTTACCGGTAACAAGATTGGAGATACCCAGACCGGTCTACGAGGCTTTAGTGCTCGGATGCTTCCCTGGTTGACTGAATTAGATGGAAATCACTATGAATATGAGATGAACCAACTTCTGGAAGCCAAAAAAGCAGGTTATACTTTTCATTGCATCCCTATCGAAACGATCTATGAGAATAACAATCAAGGCTCACATTTTAATCCCATTCTCGATTCCATCCGTGTCTATCTTCCGATACTGAAGTTCAGTATCTCCTCAATGGCCTGTGGGTTGATTGACTTTGCCCTATTGTTCCTATTCAAAAGAATTACGGATGATTTACTGATTGCTGTTGTTGGTGCCAGAGTTATCAGCTCCCTTAGTAATTATTTATTAAATAAGCATCTGGTGTTTGAGGCAAAGCAGAAGAAACGAAACGTTACATTGCTTTTGTACTACTTGCTGGTAGTATTAATTATGACTTGTAATTACCTGCTGCTAACCTTATTCCATGAGAGGTTTGCAATCTCCTTGTTCATCAGTAAGCTAATGACAGAGGTGCTACTCTTTATCGTCAGCTATACCGTTCAGCATAGAATAATCTTTCGTAACAAGGACAAGGTGTGAAATAAAATACAATCATTGAATTGGATGTTATAAGCCATAATTATTTAGACATAATTTCATCGTTTATGGACACCCTAATAAAGAAGGGCTGTTGCAAACTCACAATCTGTGAACTCCGTGGGAATATTCCTACGAAGAACAACACATTGCTGCTTTGCAACAGCTCTTCAAATAGCTTATGGATTGTAATTCATCAATTACAAAATAACTAAGAAATCAGGTGATCATATGTCATATGTAGCTCCAGCGATTCGTGAAAAATTCGAAACCTTATCCGTTGAACTAAAGAATACAATTCTGGAACGGGATGTAAATCTTAATACCATTCATGATTTAATCAACGTCCTTGATGTTATTGTCAAAGAGGGCGAAGCAGAGGAACAAACCTCCCGACAGAAAGCTCCGGTTAGGTAGTCATTTCGATTACTTATACTTCATATCTGAAATGCGTTACCAACAATTCATGAATCTTTTCTTCAGGGGCAGGTCTACCAAGCAGGTAACCCTGCCCTGAACCACAATAGTGTAGTTTCAAAAAGTCAAGCTGTTCCCTTGTCTCGATTCCTTCTGCAATAACTTCGAAATCTAAGTCATGAGCAAGTGTCAGAATATTCTTTATTAATAATGTGTCAATTCCATTCTCGATGATAGCATCAATAAAGCTCTTATCCAGCTTAATCATATTAATCGGGAATTTTTTGAGGTAATTCAAGGAGGAGTAACCCGTACCAAAATCATCCAATGCAACTCTGATCCCCAACGCCTTGAGGCGGCTCAGATGTTTTATGACGATATCCACATCCGAGATATTAGCTGTCTCTGTAATCTCTATTACAACCTTGCTATAATCCACTTTGGCATTTACGATAATTTGTTCCAGCTCTATGAAATTGATCTCGCTCGTCAATGTTTTACCTGAGAGATTGATTGACATGATTAGCTCAGTAAAGCCTTGTTGCTCTAAGATACTCTTCTGTTCTAAGGCTTTTGCTATAATCCAGCGTTCCAGCTTAAATATCTGTCCCGATTCCTCCGCAACAGGAATAAATTCTCCCGGCGATATGAAACCATCTTCAGGATGAATCCAGCGAACTAATGCTTCTAACCCATTAATATCCCCGGTGTTTAGATCAAACTGAGGCTGATAAAACAAGACAAACTGTTCTTGATCAATGCCATACTGAAGTTCATTAATCATCTTCATTAATCTAAAATTCTGATCATTTATCTTTTCCTGATAAAATAGAACCCTGTTTTTCCCTTCCCGTTTAGCCTCATACATAGCGATATCTGCATTTTTCAACAAAATAGTGGTATCCTTGCCATCGAAGGGATAGCAGACTACTCCGATACTCATGGAGATAAAAAATTGATAATTTTCAATCGACCAGGTTTTACTGATTCGTCCTCTGATCACCTCAATATATTCAAGCAACTCTTCCTTCGTTATGTGAAAGAACAAGA
>JAQZBA010000087.1 GCA_029239365.1 Herbinix sp.
ATAAATCGTAGCTTTTATCAACACTGTGTATTATTCATATTTTTACTTATTATATATCCTATTATTCGGTTTTTCAAGTAAAATCTAACTTTCTTTCTACATAGAGGGCTATTTTAGTATTTATATCATAAAAAGTAGTATATTTTACATTGTCCATTATAAGGAAAAAGTAGTAAAATACTAACAGCGATGGGATTGTATGTAAGGGGGTATTAGGTTGAAAGAAATCTTGGAACGAAGAAGCATAAGAAGATATATAATAATGCAATGAAAATCACCTGAAAAGGTGATTTTTTATATTACAATATATATGATAAAGTTAAAATATGTAAATCGGATTGGTTAAAATAATCAGTTTGTTTATTAAATAACAATAGTTGCTAAACGAATTGCATAGGAGTATAATACAATCGATTTGGTCAATGATGCAGAGAGGTGTCTCTACGACTATAACCTTCAAGCTAATTGATTTTTTTGTGCTCGGATTTATCTTTGAGCATGAACATTATAAAATAACATAGACAAGGTGACGTGATCATGAATGCAATTTCTGTATTAATTTTATTTCCGTTAGCAGCAGCATTGATTATATTCTTAACCAGAAATGACAAAATAAGAAATATGATCGTAAGAATTTGTGCTATCATTACCGCTGCATTAACATTAATGGTGGTAGGCTTGTATTTTAAGTATGGCATATCGTTTACTTTTCAGACTGAAGAAATTATCGATTACATAATAGCACTGATTGAAGTGCTGGTTGCAATCTATATCATCATGGCAGGTATAAAAAACAAAAAGTATATTGTATCTATTTTTGCTGCAATTCAAACACCATTGATGCTGTGGTTTGAATTTACGCAAAAACATGGGATAGAAATTGAAACAAGTATTATTGTGGATAAGCTCTCAATAATCATGGTATTGATTATTGGTGTTGTTGGAAGCCTTATCTGCATCTATGCTGTTGGATATATGAAATGGTATCATGTTCATCATGATAATTATAAAGAAAGAAAGAGTTTCTTCTTTTCTATCTTGTTTTTATTCCTTTCAGCAATGTTTGGTATCGTATTAAGTAATAACTTAACTTGGATCTATTTTTGCTGGGAGTTAACTTCCCTGAGCTCGTTTTTACTGATTGGGTATACAAAAACGAAGGAAGCAAAGAACAATTCCTTCCGCGCACTTTCAATTAACTTGGGCGGAGGTCTAGCATTTGCTGCAGCTATCGTATTCATTGGTATAAATTTTAATACATTGGAATTATCGGTATTAATTGCAATGAAACCGGAAGCAATCGTATTAGTACCGGTATTTCTGCTTTCCATAGCAGCACTTACCAAGTCAGCACAGCTTCCCTTTTCCTCCTGGCTTCTAGGCGCTATGGTGGCACCCACTCCTTCCTCTGCGTTGCTGCACTCAGCAACAATGGTGAAGGCCGGTGTTTACCTTGTTATAAGACTAGCACCGTTACTTGGAGACTCCTCAGTAGGTAAAATAGTAACATTGGTTGGTGGTGTAACATTTTTAGCTTGTTCACTCATGGCAATTTCGCAAAGCGATGCAAAGAAAATATTAGCATATTCGACATTGGCTAACTTGGGACTGATTGTAATCTGTGCAAGTGTCGGTACCCAGGAATCGTTATGGGCTGCAATCTTACTTATCATTTTCCACTCTGTATCCAAATCACTGCTGTTCATATCGGTAGGTTCGATTGAACACCAGATAGGAAGCAGAAATGTTGAAGATATGGACATTTTAATGGATGTTTCAAGAAGACTATCCTTATATATGATGATTGGTATAGCCGGCATGTTCCTTGCACCCTTTGGTATGCTGATATCAAAATGGGTGGCAATGAAAGCATTTATTGATTCCGATAACATTTTAACGGTTATTATTCTTGCCTATGGTAGTGCAGCAACGCTCTTTTACTGGGGTAAATGGATGGGTAAGCTTGTATCAAATGCCAATGCGAAAGGGATAGAGAAACATACCTTCCGTCTGGATGAGGAAGTCCCCATTTTCATTCATGCAGTATTAGTGGTAGTATCCTGTTTTTCATTCCCGTTGATCTCCAAATATGCGCTTGTGCCTTATCTATCTGAGCTATTTGGTAATCATGCAATGATTCCCATTGGGACAAGCGATGTGAATATCATGCTTTATATGCTCAGTATGCTAGTAATCCTACCGGTTAGTTTTATTCCAATATACAAGATGAACAAACGTAGAAGAGTACCGGTATATATGGCAGGCGAAAATACCGGAGATAATAAGACGTTTTATGGTGCGGCCGGTATTACCCGGAAACTTGAGCTGCGAAACTGGTATATGGATAGTTATTTTGGTGTGAAGCGATTAACCTTATGGAGTAACATAATCACCATTGGTATATTATGTGCCGGTGTAATTCTACTTGTTGGAGGCTTGGCAGGATAATGATAATATTAATAATAATCGGAATAATTATATTAGCACCCTTAGTGGGTGGTTTACTTACAGGAATTGACCGAGTAATAACGGCACGTATGCAAGGAAGACAGGGCCCTCCCATATTACAGCCCTTTTATGATGTGTTGAAATTGATACAAAAGGAATCGATTGAAGTTAATTCAATGCATCGGTTTTATATTTATATCTCTTTGATTTTCGCGGTATTTACAACGGTAATTTTATTATCCGGCGGTGATATTTTGTTAGCAGTATTTGCCCTTACCTTAGGATCCATTTTCTTTGTTTTGGGAGGATATGCGTCAAACTCACCGTATAGCACCATCGGCTCTGAAAGAGAATTATTGCAGATTATGGCCTATGAACCTATGGTACTGCTTACTTGTGTGGGTTTTTATTATGCAGATAAAAGCTTTTTTGTAAAGGATATCATCTCTGCCTCCATACCATCTATTGTATATTTGCCCGGTGTTTTTATTGGTTTTGTTTTTATATTGACCTTTAAATTGAGAAAATCTCCCTTTGATTTAAGTATGTCACACCATGGTCACCAGGAAATTGTTAAGGGTATTACAACAGAGTATTCTGGCAGGGATTTGGCTGTGATTGAAATAACGCACTGGTATGAGGTGGTCTTCGCCTTGACCCTCGTATTTGTCTTCTTTGCTACCAAATCACCAATCAGCCGTATAGTAGCAGTGGTTGCCTGTGCCGCAGTGTATTTTCTGGAAATTATTATTGACAATGCCTTTGCTCGTTTAAAATGGCAGCAGGCATTGAACGCTGCATGGATTGTTACAGGTGTATTAGGAACGATAAATCTTCTTATTCTATCATATTTCCGGTAATATACATCTGTAATATATGGATAATCAGCAGTAAAATAGAGGAATAAGCAATAAATGACGGATTAATATGCCCGAGAGTGGGCTGATAGGAGCTAATGATGAATTTTGTAAAGAAATCACCCTGGATTTTACATTATGACGGATCCAGCTGCAATGGTTGTGATATAGAGGTACTGGCTTGTCTTACCCCATTATATGACGTGGAACGCTTTGGTATAATCAATACCGGTAATCCGAAGCATGCAGATATCTTGCTAATCACGGGCAGTGTCAACGAACAAAATATTCCGGTAGTTAAACAGCTTTATGAACAGATGGCTATGCCGAAGGTAGTCGTAGCTGTTGGAATATGTGCCACATCAGGCGGTATATTCGCGGAATGCTATAATGTAGTTGGCGGCGTGGATAAGGTATTACCGGTGGATGTCTATGTACCCGGTTGTGCAGCACGTCCGGAAGCGATTATCGATGGCGTAGTAAAGGCACTTGGAATATTAGAAGAAAAACAGAAATTTGCTCGAAAAAAGAATTCATGATACATTGAGGAATTAGAGATAGAAGAATTCCTCGTAAAAATTCATAATGAATTCGATTGGAAATTCATCCGAATATTCGCGGGTGTTCTAATGGTTGTTTCACTAATCACTATTTTATACCCGTTGAAGTGGGTAATTGGAGGTAAGACATGGGTCAGCAGACAATAAAAATGATCTCATCAAATGAACTTCTGGCAGAAACACTGCATCTAAAAAATGAAGGCTATCGTCTTGTGGCGATCACCTGCACAAACAAAGATGGCATGGAGCTCAGCTATTCCTTTGATAAGGATTATGATTTCATAAATTTAAGATTTGTAACAGATACGGAAGAAGAGATTATGAGCATCAGCATTATCTATCCGTTTTCCTTTTTATATGAAAATGAGATAAAAGAACTCTTTGGGGTGAATATCAAGGATATTTCAATTGATTTCAATAATTCACTATACAAGATACCGGTTAAAACACCATTTAAGACGAAAGAGGGGGAGAAATAATGGGAAAGAGAACAGTAATTCCATTTGGTCCTCAGCATCCGGTACTTCCAGAGCCAATTCATTTAGATTTAGTACTTGAGGATGAAGTTGTTGTAGAAGCAATTCCCAGAATTGGTTATATTCATAGAGGACTTGAGAAACTGGTAGAGAAAAAGGATTATCAGCAATATACTTATGTAGCAGAAAGAATCTGCGGAATCTGTTCCTTTATGCATGGGATGGGATATTGTATGGCAATTGAAAGCATCATGGAAGTTAAAATACCGGAGCGAGCAGAATTTTTAAGAACCATTTGGGCTGAATTATCAAGGTTGCACAGTCATCTGCTATGGCTTGGACTTTTGGCTGATGCTTTTGGTTTTGAAAGCTTATTTATGCAATCCTGGAAACTCAGAGAACAAGTACTTGATATCTTTGAAGAAACCACGGGTGGACGAGTTATTTTCTCGGTCTGCGATATCGGTGGAGTCAGAAAAGATATCAGTGCGGATACTTTGAAGAAGATAGCCGGTATTATGGACAGTATGGAGAAGGAATTAAAGGAGATTTCAGAAGTATTTATCAACGACTCTTCTGTAAAAAGTCGTACGAAAGGTGTCGGAGTATTATCAAAACAAGCGGCTTTTGATCTGGGTGCAGTTGGACCAATGGCAAGAGCCAGCGGGATTGAGATGGATATGAGAACCCAAGGTTATGCAGCCTATGGTAAATTAAACTTTAAGCCTGTGGTAGAGAAAAAGGGCGACTGCTATGCAAGAACGTCTGTGAGAATAAATGAAATGTTCCAGTCAATGGATTTAATTAAGCAATGTATTGCAATTATTCCGGAAGGCGATATTAAGGTAAAGGTAACCGGTAATCCGAACGGAGAGTATTTTACAAGAGTGGAACAACCACGCGGGGAGGTAGTATATTATGCAAAGGCGAATGGCTCAAAGTATCTGGACAGACTGAGAGTAAGAACGCCTACCTTTGCAAATGTACCTGCTTTACTTGAGACACTGAAGGGTTGTGCACTTGCGGACGTGCCTATCTTAATCCTCACTATTGACCCTTGCATCAGCTGTACAGAACGATGATCAGATTACCGTGTTTGCGGTAGAATAGAGGTAATTATGTCTATATTAAGTATGACTAAGACACTTTTTAAGAATTTGCAGCATGGACCATATACGGTTCTTTATCCGATAAAGAAAAAAGAAAGCTTCGAACGCACCAGAGGTAGGATCGCGATATCCATTGATGATTGTATTTTCTGCAGTATGTGTCAGAGACGTTGTCCGACCGGTGCAATTAAAGTTGATAAAGCCAATTCCTCCTGGAGTATCGAACGGCTCCAGTGCATACAATGTAATTATTGCAGTGAGGTATGTCCAAAGAAGTGTCTTACTATGGAAAATCAATATACTTCACCATCATTTGGTAATGTAAGGGATGAGTTTATAAAATGCATGAATACCCAATCACTCAGCGAATAATTGAAATTGCACAGGAATATGCAACGAAGAATGAAGCAACAGAGGTTAAGGTAATTAATCTGGTGGTCGGAGATTATTCCGGTTATGTAGCCAGTTCCATTGAATTGTATTTTGATATTATTGCAGAAGGAAGCATGTGTGAAAAGGCAAAGCTGAATATTGAGCGGGTTGTTCCAAAGCTGAAGTGCAATTCCTGTGGAGAGTTGTTTATACGAAAACCATTTTCCTTTCAATGCCCGAACTGTAATGGGGAAGGCAGTCCTACTGAGATTGGCCAAGAGTTTTATATCAAGTCAATTGAAGTTTAGCATTATTATGGAGGCAAGATATGTCTGAGAATAAAGAAATAGAGATTATGCAATCCGTCTATGACAAAAATGATGAGGTTGCAGCCAGAATTAATTCTGAATTAACACAAAGTGGTATCTATGCGATTAATGTCATGGGTGCACCGGGAGCCGGTAAAACCACTTCCTTAATTCAGATTGTAAAACGCCTGAATGATGTTACTCCCTATGTAATCGAGGGTGATATTGAAGCGGATTTTGATACAAAGACTCTACAGGCGCTGGGAATAAAAGCAATACAAATTAATACCGGAGGCGCTTGCCATCTGGATTCACCGTTGATTGGAAAAGCGGTGGAGGATCTTGGAATTAAGAATGGTGTTTTATTTATTGAGAATATCGGTAATTTGGTATGTCCTGCCGAATTTATGATCGGGGAGCATGCAAAAATGTTGATATCTACTGTAACCGAGGGTAGTGACAAACCATATAAATATCCTCTTGCATTTGAGAAGGCAGATATTATATTATTGAATAAATGTGATCTTATTCCCTATATTGATTTTGATGAAGACTTCTTTATGAAGGGTGTGAGGGCTTTAAATAAAACTGCGCCAGTAATCAAAGTATCCGGCAAAACGGAAGAAGGTTTTGATAAAGTAGTATCATGGATAATGGACAAATTAAACGCATAACAAAAAAAATTAAGGTTTATGGCATTGTACAAGGGGTTGGTTTTCGACCCCTTGTTTATCGTATTGCCAAAAAGTACAAGATAAAGGGCTTCGTGCGAAATGTTGGTGGCTATGTTGAAATTATGACCCTCGCAGCGTCAGAAGACTTTGACCTGTTCCTGCAGGAATTAAAAACGAATCGGGAGGGTGGCAGTGAGATAATAAAGCTTGAAATTGAGGAGCATCCACAAACCGAATGGGAGGACTTTACCATTATTGACAGTGATATCAGTGATGAAGTATCCATAATACCGCCCGATTTACCGGTATGCCCTGAATGTCAGAGAGAATTATATGAGGAATCAGACCGCCGATTTTATAATCCCTTCATCAGCTGTATGTCCTGCGGACCCCGCTATACCATAATCGAGGAATTACCGTATGACAGGCATACAACAACCATGAGAGATTTTGACATGTGCACTTCTTGTACGGAGGAATACATCTCGCCATCAAGTAGAAGGTTCCATGCACAAACAATATCCTGTAATGATTGCGGACCATATCTTATTTATCATGAGATGGAAGGTCAGGAGCGGATAGAGATAGAGAGGTCAGAGCAGGGTAAGACAGAGCTGGAATTAATGCAGAAGAATCAAATTGTGCATGGAAGAATAAATGAGAAAAATATAGAGCAAGAACTAAGTTCGAAAAAACAAATAAAGCAGATTATTATAGAGCTGGAAAATACAGAGCAGGAATATATAGAGCAGGAACATATAGAGCAAGAATATATAGAGCGGGACTTAACTGAACAGGAAGCGCTTGACAAGGCTGTAGTTACGATAAATAAAGGTGGAATCATAGCTGTCAAGGGTATCGGAGGATATCATCTGGTATGTTCGCCTTTTCAGGAAGATACGGTTCAAACCCTTCGTAAATTAAAAGGTAGGGAAGAAAAGCCGTTTGCAGTAATGTTTGAAACCCTTCAATCAATTGAGGAGTACTGTTTGGTATCGGAGGAAGAGAAGAAGTTACTAGGGGCAAAGGCAAGACCGATTGTATTATTATATACCAAAGAGAATACTATGGCTCCTTCTACGAATAAAGGAAGTATCTATTGCGGAGCATTTTTACCTTATACAGCATTGCAAATGCTGTTAACAAAACGGTGCGGACCTCTGATTATGACCAGTGCGAATCAATCGAATCAACCGATAATAAAGGATGATTCTGCAATACTAGCCTTGAACTCACCTTATCTGAACGGTGTTTTATATAATAAAAGACGGATTGTCCGATCCGTAGATGACTCTGTGGCTAAGATTATCGACAATAAACCGCAGTTGATACGAAGAAGCCGAGGCTATGTTCCTTACCCGGTATTTATGCAACGGAAGAAGAACCATTCACAAGAGAGTAATTTATCTAGTGAGAAAGCGTCACCACATATTTTTGCGGCCGGAGGAGATTTAAAAGCGGCATATTGCCTTTATAAAAATGGAAGTGCTGTTGTATCCCAATATTTTGGCGACTTAGAAGAAGTCACTATAATGGAGGAATACAAAACCTCACTGGAGGATTTATCAAGATTGTTGAAAATCACACCCACTCTTGCTGTATGTGATATGCACCCGAACTATTTTTCGGTAGAATTTGCGCAAAGTCTTGGTATTCCGATTCTACAGGTACAGCATCATCATGCGCACATCGCTTCTGTCATGGCGGAACATGACCTTAAAGAGCGAGTGATTGGTGTTGCGTTTGACGGAACTGGTTATGGTACGGACGGTAACATCTGGGGTGGTGAATTTCTTGTATGTGAAGGAGCGGATTTTATTCGTGCAGCACAGTTAGAATACACGCCTATTCTTGGTGGTGATCAGTCGATGCGGGATGCGAAGAAGACAGCTACCTGTTATTTATGGAATGTCGGACTTGGGGAATATGTTAGGGATGACCGCAGTGATATTATACATGCGGCAATTGATCATAAGATAAATACGGTTTTAACATCCAGTATGGGAAGATTATTTGATGCGGTTGCCTCCCTCCTTACTATTGCACAGGATAACCGGTATGAAGGAGAATGTGCAATTTCCTTAGAACGGGCAGCAGTAATAGCAAAAAGAAATAATGTTAAACCGGTAGAACTTGCCTTTGCAATCAACGAAAAAAGTGAGATAATAATAATTGATCCCAAGCCGCTACTTGAAACCATCTGTAGATTAAGAGAGAAAGTGGATATCGGAGCTCTTGCGCTGGGTTTTCACAATGCTGTTGCAGATATGATTGGAAGAGTCTGCGAGAAACTTAGAAACAGTCAAAATAGTAATACCGTAGCATTAAGCGGAGGAGTATTTCAGAATACGATTTTGACAGAACAAGCGCTTAAGATTTTAAGAGAAAAAGGGTTTCAGGTATATGTAAATATGGAAGTCCCACCGAATGATGGTTCCATCAGTCTCGGACAGACCTATATTGGATTAAAGAAATGTAATTAACGGAGTTACTTAAGAAAGGCGAGGTATAGAAATGTGCGTAGCAGTACCGGGCAGAATCACTGAGATAAATGGTGATTTGGCAAAGGTCAATATAATGAACAACACTACAGAAGTAAATATTAAATTGGTTTCGGCCAAAATTGGAGACTATGTATTAATTCATGCCGGATGTGTTCTTGAGGTAATGAAAAAAGATGTTGCAGAGGAGATACTCTGTATGTTTCAAGAACTTGAGGAGGATACGAATGAAGACTCTTCAGCAAGTGAAAGATGAATTAAAAAATTACAAGGGTGATCCAATTAAAATTATGGAGGTTTGCGGTACACATACTTCAAGTATATTCAAAAATGGTATTCGAAGCTTATTATCACCTAATATACAATTAATTTCCGGTCCGGGATGCCCGGTCTGCGTTACTTCCTCAGTCTACATCGATAGACTGGTAGAATATGCCTGCAAAGAGAAGCACTGTGTACTTACCTTTGGGGATATGATGAAGGTGAAGGGAAATCAATACTCACTAACCGAAGCTAAGGCGATTGGGGGAAATGTAAGAATTCTTTATTCACCGCTATCTGCCATAAAAATTGCGCTGGAGGAACCGGATACCCAATTTATCTTTGCAGCAGTGGGATTTGAGACTACCACGCCTATCTATGCGATAATCATTGAAGAAATGATAAAAAACAATATAAATAACTTGAAACTTCTGACCTCACTGAAAACGATACTCCCTGCACTTACCTTCATCTGTGAGAATGAAGAAAGGATTGATGCATTTCTGTGCCCCGGTCATGTCAGTGTAATTACCGGAAGTTCCGTTTATAAGGAGTTAGCCAAGAAGTATCAAAAACCCTTCGTAGTAGCCGGCTTTGAAGGAGAACATATCCTTGCTGCAGTTTATGAAATTGTTCATCAGATTACGAACCATAAAGGCAATTTGAAGAACATGTATTCCAGTGCGGTAAGTGAGGAAGGAAATCGAAAAGCACAGGAAATAGTGGACAAATACTTTGAAAGTGCAAATGATTATTGGAGAGAAATCGGCATCATTAATAAATCCGCAATGCGATTAAAAGAAGAATACCGAGTGTTTGATGCCGGTAGTGAATTCCATGAATATACGGAGCAAAGTCCTAAGGGTTGCAGATGCAGGGATGTCATTCTAGGACGAATCCATCCGGTGGATTGTCCTTTGTTTAAAACTGTCTGTACCCCGATGAATGCCATCGGACCTTGTATGGTTTCTACCGAAGGTGCCTGCGGCATCTGGTATAAGAATAGGGAGTAGGTCTTTATGAATTATAATAAGTGCCCAGTCCTAAGTAAAAGCAGGAGAATAAGTCTGAAAGAAAACATTTCACAAAGTGAATTATTTCCTATATAATTTCACTTAGGCAAATATCACAAAGGAATGCTTTTCGTAAGTATTTAAGATACCGCTTTGTGGTATCGCGGAGGTAAAGATGAAGATTAATATGTCCTATGGCAGTGGCGGTATTCAGACCAGTAATTTAATTCATGATATATTTTTAAAGAATTTTGACAATAAAGTATTAAACAAGCTGGAGGATTCTGCAGTATTACAGGTAAAAGAAAAAATTGCATATACAACAGATTCCTTTGTAGTAACCCCTTTATTTTTCAACGGAGGTGATATCGGTAAGCTTGCAGTCTGCGGAACAGTGAATGACCTTACGATGATGGGCGCAATCCCGAGATATCTTACCGCAGGTTTTATCATTGAAGAGGGAACCGAGCTTGATACAATTGACAGAATTGCTCATTCGATGGCTCTTGCAGCGAAAGAAGCAAAGGTTAAAATCGTTGCCGGTGATACAAAAGTAATCGAAGGGAATAGCGGAGTATATATCAATACCTCGGGCATCGGGGAAATTGCACAAAATGGTGTCAGCATCTCTAATTGTCACAAAGGCGATGTAATTCTACTTTCCGGTAATTTAGGAGAGCATCATGCTGCTATCATGTCCAACCGTATGGGCATCCAAAATAGCATTAACAGCGATTGCGCACCACTAATCTCCATACTAGATAACTTGATCAAACAACAAATCAAGGTTCGGTTTATGAGGGATGTAACGCGAGGCGGACTGGCAACGGTACTGAATGAAATCGTATCGGGCTCTTCCTGCGGGGTGAAGATTGATGAAACCTCAATTCCGGTAAGCAATGAAGTCAAGGGTTTTTGTGATATCTTGGGTCTTGATCCGCTTTATATGGCAAATGAGGGTAAGATGATTGCAGTTGTACCCCAAAACCAGGCTGAAAAAGCCCTTGCCGCAATAAGAAATAGTAAATACGGTAAAAATGCAGCTATTATCGGTAGAATTACAGAAGGAAACAACGTAACGATGATAACAGCACTTAAAGGCAACCGAACGATCGATATTCTGTACGGGGAAGGTTTACCTCGTATTTGTTAATAACAGGTAAAATTTTTATTAATCGGATGAACAGATTTGGATGAGCTGAATTTGAAGGAAACCAAATTTCGTATGATAACGTAATACACAAATTACACCTGAAAGGATGATGAAATGAAGCATTATCAAACATTATTATTTGATGCAGATAACACATTATTAGATTTTACGGCATGTGAAAGGGAAGCACTTAATCTAACATTTCAAAAGTACGGCTATCCTCTGAATGAGG
>JAQZBA010000088.1 GCA_029239365.1 Herbinix sp.
ACGCGCCAATGCGTGGATTAAGGAATGTACGGTACGGCCGAACTTTAAGTCACCACAAAAGCCAACGACTAAATTATCTAATCGTCCTTTGAGATTCTTGATTGTTAATAAATCGGTAAAGGTTTGGGTGGGATGATTGTGACCGCCGTCTCCGGCATTGATAACTGGAATAGAAGAATAAGTAGATGCAACGAATGGGGCGCCTTCCTTGGGATGGCGGATAGCACAGATATCTGCGTAAGAAGAAATAACTCGAATAGTATCGGCAACACTTTCGCCTTTTGAAGCTGAACTGGAATCTGCGGATGAGAATCCTAAGACATTTCCCCCAAGATTAAGCATTGCAGCCTCGAAACTAAGTCGGGTTCGTGTACTTGGTTCATAGAATAGTGTGGCCAGCTTCTTACCACGGCACACATCTGCGTATTTCTTGGGTTCTGCAATGATTCTCTCGGATAATTCAAGAAGCTCGCCCAGCTCAGAAACAGTAAGGTCAGTTGGACTGATAATATGTCTCATAGACACCTCCATATGGTAATTAGTTGATGAAATAGGAATTATTAGTTGTTTCATTTTTTATCCCTTAACTAGATATAATAATAGATATGTTGAGAAAAAGCAATTATTATTTTTGATATTTTACAGGAAAAAATTAACATATTATCGCTAAATATTAGAAAAAGTACCCAACTACTGGATGAATTGACAGATAATTACACCACATGTAGACAATTATAAAAAAATATATAAAATATCAGATAATAGTATTGACAAATGCGAAGTTGCAATGTAAAATGAAAACATAAACAAAGAAGATAAATAATTACAGCTTAGGAAGCTAATTAGTAAGAAAGGAATGAGTCCAATGAAGAGTTAATGATAAACTTAATATCGGTAATAACCCTTAGTATTATTAAGGGATTATATTATAGAAGTAACAATAAAAATATCTTGGAAAGGATGGTATAGACCACCGAAAACATGAATGTTATATCACAAAAAAAAATATTGAAGAAAGGAAGGTACAGACCACCAAACACGTTAAATGGAACACCTCAAACAGATCTAAGGATGGTACAAGTCCAACAAACGCTTTGTGAGATATATCAAAGCAATTCTGAAGATGAGATGGCATGTACCAATAGAATATGAATACTAATTTAATATTATAAAGAGAGTATCTACGGTAGAATGGATACTCTCTTTTTATATGCGTGAGGCAAAGCGAAAGTCAATTGATGCTGAGAGAAATGAGAATAGGTGATAAAATACGGAAGAAACACTAAAATATTTAACACATTTATTTATTCCTATGGTATAATTATTAGATACCAGTCAGGAAAGGTGTGCGTATATGATTCAAATTTCGCGTACAGGAATACGAAATCTAGCTTCGAACGATACGATTTATGCTCGTGGACTACAATACTATAAGGATAATAGAATTGTGAATGCGACATATTCCAATACTAATAAACAATATCGTCTTACCGTTCGAGGTAATTATAATTATTCTGTTACTATTGATGAACAAGAAGATGGCTCCTTTGATTATGGTTGCAATTGCCCCTCTCGTTTGAAAGATCAGGGTGCCTGCAAACATGTCGTAGCAGCTTTATTATTTGTATTAAAATATCAGGAACGATCCTTGCTTACCGAGACGAAAAGTCCCGGAGACCGCAAGGTTATGCAGCTGTTAGATTATTTTATGTCTCAGGAGGATTCGGTTTTAGTCGGTGAGACATTCGGACTAGAGGTTATTGTAAGTATCCCCTCCATATTAAAAGGAGATAACGGTAGAGCTATGGTTTCTCTTCGAGGGGGAAGCAGTCGTAAATATAAGATTCAGACCATCAAGAAATTCTTAGCAGATATCTATCATAAGGAAAGCTTCGCGATCGGTAAGGAATTTAAATATGTCAGCGGAGAGAGTACCTTTGATCCTACCTCTCTTGAGCTATTAGATTATATGCTTGGAATCTATGAGATTCAAGAGGTAATTGATACGACCCATTTCTCTAAGGTGTTTTCTAAGTCACAGATGTTCATCACGAAGAATATGTTGGTGAAGATGCTTGAACTGGTAGATGGAGCACCTTTCGTCCTAGAGCTGTATGGTAAGCTTTATACGGACGTGGTCTTTCTCAAGGGTAATCCGAAGATATCCTATCAGTTGGCCATCGACGAGGATTCCATTTCCATCGATTATCAGGGAAAGGAAGCAGTTCTACCTCTAACAGAGACAGGAGAGCTACTTTATTTTGACGGTGCTATCTATATGCCTGATAAGAAGTTCATCCGCAATTATAAGCCCTTTTATAATAGCCTGGGTAAGGACAAGGAGCCGTTGACCTTTCGTGGAGATAACAAAACCAGCTTCTTAGAGCATGTATTGCCTCGCATTAGTGAGACCATGGTGCTCGATGTTCCGGAAGAGCTTAAGAGCAGATATATCACCTGTGATATGGAAGCGAAGATGTATTTTGATAAATACAAGTCAGGTATTAAAGCTGAGCTAAAGTATAAATATGGCGAATATGAATTCAATTCCTTTAGTAATGCTGCTGCAGGCTCCTATATTATAGTCCGCCAAAGGGAGAAAGAGGATTCTATTATATCGGAGCTTTTAAAGCTCGGTTTTGTTCCGTATAAGAACTTCTATTTACTTAAGGATGAGGACAAGATTTATGATTTTCTATCCGGAAGAGTGATGGAACTGGAGCAAAATGCGAATCTTTTCTATTCTGAGGATTTCAGAAGGATGGGAATTCGTGCTCCCGGAAGCTTTAAGGCCGGAGTACGAATGAATTCTGAGTTCAATATGCTGGAGCTTGATTTGTCCTTTGATGAAGTGCCGAAGGAGGAATTGAAGGAATTATTACATTCCTACCAAGTTAAGAAGAAGTATTATCGTCTGAAGAACGGCAGCTTTATCAATCTCGGGGATAAGACAATTACTGAAGTATCCCATATCCTGAATTCTTTGAATATCAAGGACAAGAACATCAAGGAAGATGTTATGCTGCTAGAGAAACAGCATGCACTGTATCTGGAGAAAGCTTTTTCAGATCAGGATTTTATCTTCGAACGAGACCGTGATTTCATGGCCTTGACGGAGAAGATACTGAATCCTGCAAGAACTGAGCATGTGCTACCGGAAGGAATTCTGGCAACCCTGCGACAATATCAGCTGACCGGCTACAAATGGCTCAGAACCTTGGCTGAGAATGACCTTGGAGGTATTCTGGCAGATGACATGGGGTTAGGTAAGACATTACAGTCTATCGTCTATATCACGTCCATTAACAAAGAGGATAAAAATGCGCATCACTTAATTGTGTGCCCGACCTCATTAATTTATAACTGGCTGGATGAGATTGAGAATTTTTCTCCGAGCTTAAAAGCGTTGGTTGTAACAGGTAATCCGTCGGAGAGACAGGAGACTATCGAGAAATTTAATGATTATGATGTGCTAATCACTTCCTATCCTTTAATACGTCGCGATATTCCTATCTATGAAACGATGGACTTCCATACGGTATTCATCGATGAAGCCCAATATATCAAAAACGATTCCTCCTTAAATTCGAAGTCGGTGAAGCGATTACGCGCCAAGCATCGTTTTGCGTTAACCGGTACTCCGATTGAGAATAGCTTATCTGAGCTTTGGTCCATCTTCGACTTTATCATGCCGGAATATCTCTATACACATTCCCGATTTGTGGAACTGTATGAGAAACCGATTATGAAGGAGGATACTGCGGTACTCAGTGATCTTCATCAGCATATTGAGCCCTTTATTCTACGTCGAATGAAGAAGGATGTATTAACTGAACTTCCTGATAAATACGAGACTAAGATGCTTACCGATCTATCCGAAGGACAGAAGCTGGTATATCTGTCCTACCTGGAGAATATTCGTAGCGAGCTTCATTCCGAGATTGAAGAAAATGGGGTGGAGAAGAATAGAATTAAGATTCTTGCGGCGCTAACCAGACTTCGTCAAATCTGCTGCCATCCCTCAACCTTCCTGGAAAACTACCAGGGTGGAAGTGGTAAACTGGAGCTATTAATGGAGTTAATTCCGGAAGCAATTGCGAATGATCATCGTATTCTGGTATTCTCGCAATTCACCTCAATGCTTCGGATTATCGAGGGAGAGCTGAAGGATTTGGATATTTCGTATTTCTATCTGGAGGGGTCCACTGCGACTCAGGACCGAAATGATTATGTTAAGAGATTTAATGCAGGAGAAGGTAAGGTGTTCCTGATTTCCCTGAAGGCAGGTGGCACCGGACTTAATCTGACCGGAGCAGATACGGTAATTCATTATGATCCTTGGTGGAATCCTGCAGTAGAGGATCAAGCGACGGATCGCGCCTACCGTATTGGACAGGTTAATAAGGTTCATGTAATGAAGCTGATTACAAAGGGTACCATTGAGGAGAAAATCTTCAAGCTGCAGCGTAAGAAGAAGGAATTATCGGACTCTATCATAAGCTCCAAAGAGGTATTCATTAATTCTTTATCGAAGGAAGAGCTGGAGGATTTATTTACTCCGATGTAAATAACAAAAATCCGCACGACGCGAGGATTTATGTGTCATGAATCAAAAGAAGCCTAGATCATAGGCTTCTCAGGGAGAACAGTGGGTCAAGAGTTTGTTTAACAACCTCTTGGCCCATATTAGAAATAGAATATACGTGCAGGTGGATCTATTGCATGTATATTCTATTTTTTTGAGACTTTATAGGAATAATTGCTGCTTTTGGAGAGCCCTTCTAATAATCACACTGACGGATATTGCTAAGATGATTTTTATAATATCAAAAGGTACAAAGGGAAATACACATAAAGTTAGTGCCATATAGAAGGTCTTACCGGATACAAAGGTAAACCATAAGGTACCAATGAGGTAGCATAGAGATATGGATAGGGTCATACCGATACTTAAAGCTAAGACCTTATGCTTTTTCGCAAGCTTATAGGATAGTGCGATCAGAAAGGTCATCAAGGGATATGCAATCAGAAATCCTCCGGTCATGCCGGTCAAATGGTTTAATCCTCCCTTATAACCTGAAAATACAGGAGCGCCGAAAGCACCTAAGAGAATATAGACTAGGGCTGCCAGAAAAGCATAGCGAGGTTGCAGAAGAGCACCGGTTATAAAGATGGCAAAGATAGCCATGGTAAAGGGGATCGGCTGAATTGGAATAGAAATCTGAGCCATAACACAGAGGAGGGCGGTAAACATTCCGGTTATGACCAGATCCTTTGTGCTGATTTTCTGTGATGGTTTTGTTGTTGCATTTAATTGATTCATGATTTGTCTATGTATCAAGGTCAAAAATAAGATTGTCTTTTGATTTACGTTGATACTTATCCTTTCTAAAAAATATTTTTAGATAGTTATTAGGAGTAATCAATACTCCTCCTTACTGTAGGATTAATAGGTATATGCAACCACCATCTCTGATGCCAAGAATAATGGTGCATTCATACTCCTACAATTTGGGTTTCGTATTATCTCTGACACTTACCTCACCGGAATTTAATGCTTCGATGGTTCCATCCTCATAGGCTACGACAAGACGTGCTTTCTCATCAATATCGATCGCTTTTGCATAATAAGTGTCCTTACCTCTTAGTACAAGAATATCCTTATTGATTAAGAAGGAGCGCTTACGGTATTCCTCCAGGTACTTTTTATCTGTTAAGGTATCCATACATTTTGACAGATTGTTCAGTACTTCGGCTACAAGAACCGAGGTGATGGGAGAGTTCTGAGGCTTTTCAGAGAATAGAGAGCCTGCGACTTGTGAGATATCCTCAGGAAAGTCCTTGGTCTCAATATTGATGCCAATTCCAACGATTGCATATTCGAGACTACCGCTTTCAAAATTGAGGGAGGCTTCGGTTAAGATGCCGCATACCTTCTTATCTCCGACAAATATGTCATTCACCCATTTGATCCCTGCTTTAATCCCCGCAATGGTCTCGATTGCCTCTGCGACAGCTACGGCAGAAGCAGTTGTAATCAAGAGTGAGTCCTCAAGATTTAACTTTGGTCTTAATATGATAGAGAAGTAGATTCCGGAGGATAGAGGTGAGTAGAACGTGCGACCCATGCGGCCGCGTCCTTCTGTCTGCTCCATCGCGATTAATACGGTTCCTTCCTTAGCACCCTTGGCTGCCAACTCCTTAGCCAGAGTATTGGTTGAAGTGACCTTCTGTCTCACATCCAGCTCAAAATGACTTGCAGCTCCCTTAAGATAGGGGCGTATACTTTCTGCAGAGATGATATCGTTCTTAGATAACAGGCAATAGCCTTTATTGGTTACAGCGGTAATGTGATAGCCATCCTTCTGCAAAGCCTTCATGGCCTTCCAGACCGCACTGCGGGTAACGTAGAGCTCACTGGCCAGCTTCGCTCCGTTGACGGTATTACCACGGTTTTCTTCCAATATTTGTAGTACTTGAAGTTTTAATTCCATAGGGATCGTCCTTATCATATATGATTGGTTTAGTATACCATAAACAATTGCATTGTCAACCTATCATGTACAAAGAGTTGACAATCAAACAATAGAAATCATGTCCGTGAACTTTCAATAGTCACGAATAAAAAGGAGAAGCAAGAATCAATGTAGCCAATTCTTGCTTCTCCATAGGGTGCACCCGACATGGATGCATATAAAATGAATTAGAAATTATTATTGTAATATTCCTCTACCAAACGGTCCAGATAGGAGAGGTTCTGCTTGCCGAATTGACCAACTAATAACTCCTTGATCGTATCAGTCATCTTGATGTAGTTCAGCTCCTCTGAAACACTATCATTATGAATGGAAGCCAGAAATGCCTTTGTAATATTCACTTTTAGCCATGCATTGATTTCATCTGTCAGCTTATTCTCGGCTGCGATTTCGGTACGAATGTTCTTCGCTTTTTGATTTGTGCTGATAGCAACATAGAGAAAGGAGATAAACAAGGCACCCATAACGGTATTTGGCAGCCAACCATTCAAAAAGGATAAGATACCTATGACATTCAGTAATACGAATGCCAAACCAACGATGCCGAATAATAGGAAAATCAAAACGGTACCGGCAAGATCGCGATAACGATCTGCTTTAAAGATATAACTGCCGCTTGCGGCACCTTCGTCCTCGGTCTCTTCTTCCTGGTTATCGTAATCCTCAGCAGCTTCCTCTTCAGAAGCCTCGGTCCCAGCCTCATCCGGTTTCGTAGCAGTCTCATCTAGGTTATCTTCCTCAGTCTGGCTATCGGTTTCCTGCTGATTCTGATCCTGAAACAGACTTTTTGCTAAGTTCTCACGTTCTACATAATAGAAGGCTTGATATAGCTTCTTTGCATGTTTTTCCATCCGCTGCGCGATGCTGACAACATAAACCTCGTTTTCCTCATCATAGGAAACCTCGGAGGGTAAATTAGAGTATTTGAAATAACTTACCAGCTTTTCAGCAACTTTTTTGTCAGCTGCTTGAAAGAACGGGACTAATTCGACTTCCTCCTCTAAGTTGTCTACAAGCGTTACGCCACAATCGGAACATTCCGTATAGCCTTCCTGATACTCAGCATTACATTTAGGACACCAAGGCATAATTTCAACTCCATTCTTTATTCTATTGAAGTGCATTAATCCAAACCTATCTACAATACCTATGTGAAAATTGCTTTTATTCTGCCATAAAACGATGGAATGCTTTTTTGCCCTTACGAACTAATAATGCACCGTCACCGTTGAAATCGTTATTCGTAAATACTTGTGCAAAGTCAGTAACCTTAACCTCATTCACAGTCACACCACCTTGTTCAATGTTACGTCTTGCATCGGAACGGGAGGTTGCCATCTTTGCATCACACATCAAGGTGATCAGGTCAATACCTTCTGCAAATCTTGCTTGGGGATAAGTGGTAGTAGGAATATCCTCGGACTTCATGCCGCCACCAAATAATGCTCTGGCAGCTTCCTGTGCTTTAACCGCTTCCTCCTCACCATGAACTATCTTAGTGATCTCGTAAGCAAGAACTTCTTTGGCATGATTGATTTCAGCATCCTTTAATGCACCAAGTCTTCTTACCTCCTCCATCGGAAGGAAGGTTAAGAGGCCTAAGCATTCTTCCACCTTAACATCTTCGATGTTTCTCCAATACTGATAGAACTCGTAAGATGAGGTCTTGTTCGGATCCAGCCATACAGCACCCTTCATGGTCTTGCCCATCTTGATGCCCTCACTGGTGGTTAATAGCTTGAAAGTTAAGCCGAACGCAGGTTTTTGTTCCTTGCGGCGGATTAAGTCAACACCACCAAGGATGTTGGACCACTGATCGTTGCCGCCAAGCTGGAGAGAACAGCCGTATAATTTGTTCAACTTCCAGAAGTCATAGGACTGCATCAGCATGTAATTGAATTCGAAGAAGGTAAGACCCTTTTCCAATCGCTGTTTGTAACAGTCAGCGGTAAGCATCTTATTTACGGAGAAATGAATTCCGATTTCTCTTAAGAATTCTACATAATTTAAATCTAACAGCCAGTCCGCATTGTTTGCAACGATCGCATTACCATCCTTAAAATCGATAAACTTAGAGAACTGCTTCAGGAAACAATCGGCATTGTGCTGGATGGTTTCTATTGTCATCAGGGTACGCATATCGGACTTGCCGGTAGGGTCACCAATCATAGTTGTACCTCCACCTAAGAGAGCGATCGGCTTGTGGCCGGCGCGCTGCATATGCATCATAGCCATAACGGTTAGGAAATGTCCTGCGGTTAAGCTGTCAGCAGTTGCATCAAAGCCTATATAAAAGGTTACTGATTCCTTTCCTAGTAATTCACGAACTTCTGCTTCATGGGTACATTGCTCGATAAACCCACGTTCCTCTAATATGTCATAAACATTGGTTGACATCGGTCTTCCTCCTTAATCATTACAAGTGAATTCGAACAGTTCCGAATTCAGCTTGCTGGTCATTAACTAAAGACATTATAAATGATTACCATTTATTTTTCAACAATAGAAAGTAGGCTTCGTGAACTTTCTAATATCACGGTTATCTTGAATTGTGAAATTATTAATAACTTTGTCAGGAACCGTACAAAAAAAGTCATAGTGGTACTATGACTTTTGTCATATCCGGATTGTAACTCCCGTCACTTCCATATTGAGGTGGAATCAGGTATGCTATGACTAAGATACAGTCAGAAAGAGCCTAATTAGGATGGAGCTAACAATATAAAATGATTATGATGGAGGGGATACAATGTCGCAATTTGTTATAGTGAAAAATCTAACCAAAAAGTATGGAGAACTCACCGCGGTGGATAACCTGAGCTTTGACGTAGATAAGAATGAAATATTTGGTTTTCTGGGACCAAATGGTGCAGGCAAATCAACTACTTTGAGTGTACTTACAACCTTATCCGATTTAAACAAGGGTGATATTGAGGTGGGTGGATATCATATTCATAAGGATAAGATGAAGATTAAGCAATTAATCGGAATGGTGCCCCAGGATATCGCGGTTTATGAGAATCTATCCGCATTAGAAAATGTAAAATTCTTTGCATCCCTATATGGCTTTCGTGGCAAAAAACTAACCGGTGCGGCCAAAGAAGCCTTGGAATTTGTAGGATTGTCAGACCGCCTGAATATGAAACCGAAACAAATGTCAGGTGGTATGAAGCGTAGGCTGAATATTGCCTGTGGAATAGCTCATGAGCCACAACTGATCGTTATGGATGAACCAACCGTTGGTGTAGATGCCCAGTCCCGTGAGCATATATTGAATTCCATTCGTACCTTAAGAGAGCGTGGAGCAACGGTTATCTATACCTCCCATTACATGAACGAGGTTGAAGAAATCTGCGATCGTATTGCCATCATTGATAGAGGCCAGATGGTTGCCTGCGGTACGAAAGCGGAGTTGGTATCCTTGGTTACCGATGTTCAATCCGTCTATATTGAAACAAAGCTTTCGGTAGCCTTTGAAGGAGCAGAGATTAAGAAGAAGCTGAAAACCTTGCCGAATGTGAAGGCAGTAGTAACCGAGGAGAATACTGTGCGAATTGATATCTCTATCGAACAGAATAGTATTACAAGAATTCTGGAACAATTCCTTGCTTTCGGTATGCCGATCATAAATATTAAGACAGAGGTTCCGAACCTGGATACTATGTTCCTAACCCTAACCGGACATGAATTGCGGTAATGCATGGCTTGATGGAGGTATTAAACAAGATGAAATGATAAATCAATTCACTTGTCATGAATAAAAATGGAGGAATTAGATGTTTAACATAATAATTAAAGAAACGAAAGAATTTATAAGAGAAAAATCCTATCTATTCTTCTTTATCATGTTTCCGGTGATCTTAGTATTTCTATTAGGGAACCTGTTAGATGAAACAGATATTGCGGAAAGTACAATAGGAATGGTTCAGATTGATTATCAAATTGATACACAGGACCCCTTTCAGATTGCCGCAATCGATAGCTTTGTGAATGGAAATACGGAGCAAGGGATGATTTCCTTCCATAAGACTGAGGATTTTGCACAGTCAATACAATTAGCAGGGGAGGATGAAATCACAGCAGCTGTGATGTTTGGCGGGACTCCACTTCAGATTCAGGTTTATGAAGGTACGGATCGTGTTAAGAACAGGACGGTTGAAGCTGTTCTGAATGGATTTATCCAGATCAATAAGACAGTTTCCGCTGTATTAAAAACCTCGCCGGAGGGTCTCTCAGAATTTAAGTTAGAGGATGCGGATTATACCGTTGATAAAAATCTAAACGAAAAGCGTTCGATGATTGACTATTATGCGGTTACCATGGTGGTCATGATTTCCTTTATGAGTATTTTAGTTGGATCCAATGCTTTTATAGGTGAGAGGCAGAACAAGACAATCAACCGTTTGATTATTGCACCACAAAACAGGGTATCCATGTTCCTGCAGAAGATCTGTGGAATGGCACCACAAGCTTTACTCCAGGTTGCCATTATCATGATTACCAGCGTTGTTGTCTTCAAAGCAAGTTACGGTGCTACGGTGGAAAGTAATTTGTATTTGTTTTTTCTGTTTTTTGTGATTACCTTCTGTATGGTTTCACTGGGAGCAATCATCGGTTTGTTAATTAAAATTAATCCCTTCATTGTAATTATGCCGGTACTTTGGATTATGATGTTCTTTGGGGGAACCTACTCGAAGGAGCTCGATATCAAGGGTTTTTCAGAATTTATGCCGAACAATATTTTCCAAAGGGCAGCCTTTGATGTGGCAATCTTCGGTCGTTACGAGATGGCAAATAGTGTTATTCTTATCTGTGCTGTGACTACAATTGTGGCTCTTATCGTTGGAGCTTTCCTATTCAACCACAAGGAGGAGGAACGATGAAAAACATTATCATACTTACAAAATTGAATATTAAGCGCAATTATTATGCCCTCCTTCTCTCTGTGCTTGGTGCAGCGATGCTCTCCATTCTCTTATATTCCTTGGGTAATCTAATTGCAGATATGACCGTAGCAAAGGTGAATATCGGAGTTCTGGATTATGATAATAGCTTGTTATCCCATGATTTTAAGCAGTATATGAAAGAGGAGCTTAATTATAATCTGTTAGAAAATGATTCCTATGATGATCTCACTACAGAGTTGATTGATAAAGACATATCCGTTATAATAGAGATACCCAAGGGCTTACATAAGACGGTGTTGACGGAGAGTAAGCCGGAGATACTGATAACTTCACTGGAGGATTATGAAAATGCTGCCTTTATCGAGGCCTATATTAATAGCTACATTAGCAGTATCCTAATGCTTGCTGCCGGCGCGCAGGGAAATCAGAAAGCTTTTGACCAGCTTCTTGGGGATTATAGGGATGTGAATATTATCCTGA
>JAQZBA010000089.1 GCA_029239365.1 Herbinix sp.
GAATACATTCAGACGGTAGCTCACAGTAACAACAACTATCCCCCTGCGAGCAATTCGTTCTCCATCGAATTCCATCTCTGCCGTATGCCCTACCTGAAGACCTCCCCCAAAATACCAAACATACACCGGTAGCTTTTCCTCGGAACTTACAGCAGGAGTCCAAACATTCAGATAGAGACAGTCCTCACTCATTGGAATATCCGGATCTACTGCCCACTCTCTGGTATAGATATTATTAATATCAATTACGGTAGGCGCTTGCATCGGTATTGCCGAAAATTCATAAGCCTTCCGTATACCCTCCCAATTTTTTGCCGGTTGTGGTGCTCTCCATCGGTTTTTTCCGACGGGAGGAGCAGCAAATGGGATTCCTTTGAAGCTTGTTATACGAGGATCTGCCGCAGGCAGTCCTTGAATCAGTCCATTTTCTACTTCTACGACTCTTAGCATGTTACGTCTCCTTATCTATAAAAATTAATAGTAATACTTCAATCTTGCGCTCCTACCACTGTCTTGCTGTCATTTTCGTCACCATAGCACAATAGTAAGAAACGAAGGGCGCCATAATTCCAGACTTCAAAATTATGCTTTCCTGCCGGAATTATTTCCTGGTGAAAGCTAACTAGCTGTTCATCAGCAGTCCTACACAGCCCCTTCATAGAAGTAGTGAAGCCAGCTTCGAAAGCTATCGCATCCTCATCCCCACAATTGATGTATAGAGTCTGAATCTTATAACCGGAGGACGCTATGCTGTTACCCAATATCTGGCCATTGCTGGAGGTTGGTGCATTAGAGAAGGCCCCGACGTGTGCAAAGAGATCCAGCATGCCGGGAGTGGTGCTCGTCCAGTTAAGACCGTTTCTAAAGCCACTATCTCTCCTTGTATATTTTATAGAATCACAACGGTGCCCTCCCACAATCAGATTCAAAGCCTGCATTCCGCCCATGGATAGACCTGCAATAGCGCGGTGAAGACGGTTATAAGTGATTCCTTCTGAAGATTTGTCGCGAATATCAGCGTAGGTATGGAAGGTTTCTTCAATCATTGGGATAAGGTCGTACCGAAGCTCATAATCAAAATAGTAAAACCCCAATATATTCGTACCGTCTGGATCGAAGGAGCAATCGCAAAAGTCATGCGCACTCCTGCCATTCGGAAATACTACGATGATCGGCTCTATATCACCATGTTCAATCAAATTGTCTAAAATATTACATATAATTAAGCCATCCTCCTGACTTTTGTTAGCGGACAGCCATTCGTATTGATCTCCTCCTACTCCATGAAGTAGGTAAAGCACATTATATCTGATGTCGGGATTGCTGTAATCATATCCCACTGGTAGATATACATTACACTTTTTAATGATAGGATCTCCGGATACTACTTCTCGTTCTGGTACAAGGGCAGATATTTGGTCTTTTAATACCAGAGATCTGGAAGAATTGATGTAGTTCCTAACCTTATAACTGACTTCAATCACTTTTCCTTGCTTCTCTTCCCTGACTGATTTCTGATATTTCTCCGGTATACCACTCTTCTCCATAACCAAACCTCTCCTTTGATCGTTTCTACACATTAGAAAGGGCTACGATATGAATATTGATGCATATGTGCATAATCCATACAGTAACCCATACTTTTTGACCTTCTTATTTTTTGCTTTACGCCACTACCCCTTTTATTCCTTAACTCCACCTATGGTGAGTCCGGATACAAAGTACCTTTGAAGGAATGGATAAAGAGCTATGATGGGTAAACAAGTTAAAACCGTTGCTGCTGAACGTACCGAGGTCGTTGTTACCTGCGCACTTCCGGTGGCTGCACTTGTCTGTGCCGTTACATTCGCATCACCGCTTAATTGGCTTACAGATGAGAGCAATTTCATTAGCTCATACTGCAGAGTTGTAAAATCTTCATTCAATCTATTATATAGCATAGTATCAAACCAGGAATTCCACTGTCCGACTGCAATAAACAAAGCAACTGTAGCAAATACAGGTTTACACAAAGGTACAATAATTCTTACAAAAACTGTCAAATGTCCTGCACCATCAATCATGGCCGATTCTTCCAAGCTATCCGGCAGGCCATTCATATAGGTACGTATTACGAGCATATTAAACGCCGCCACCATACCTGGGATAATGTAAACCATAAAACTATTCATAAACCCTAATTCACGATACAATAAAAAGCCCGGAATTAAGCCACCATTCACATACATTGTTAATACATACAAGAAGGAGATTGGCTTTGCAAAAATATAATTCTTACGGCTTAATATAAAAGCAATCAATGCTGTAGTAGAAAGATGCAACACGGTAGCCACAAAGGTTCTGAGAACTGAGATATATAATCCTGTCGTTATGGATTCCTTATTTAATACCGTACTATAGTTATTCAGTGTCCACCTACGAGGCCAGAAATAAATACCGCCACGTAACGCATCCAATGCCTCATTGAAAGAGATTGCAACTGTATTAACAATCGGATAAATAGTGACTATAACAAAAATTAATAGTATAAGCCCTATCGTCCCTGAATAAATCGTGTTTTTCAGGTTAAATCTCTTTCGCTTTCTTTTCGTATATTGCTTTATTACCTCCATTATCTTCACCTCCTTAGAATAATCTCTCTTCACCGGCAGCTTTTGCCGATGAATTTGCTAGGAAAATCAAGATAACGCTTACAACACTCTTGAAAATACCGGCAGCTGTTCCAATTGAATAGTTGGCTTGACTAATACCATATTTAAGTACATAGATATCTATTGTCTGCGATACAGGCTGTAGCAAACCATTTCCTAATAAGTACTGTATTTCAAAGCCGGCATTCAAAACATTTCCTACATTAATTAATAATAGTATGAAAATAGTTGGTTTGATACCCGGTAGCGTTATATTCCACATTTTGCGAAGTCTTCCGGCTCCATCTATCGACGCAGCTTCATATAAATCCGGACTGATTGCTGTAATCGCAGCAAGATATATAATACTGTTCCAGCCGGTTTCCTTCCATACGTTACTTAATCCTACAATCCACCAAAAAAGTGGTTTAATCGTTAGAAAATTAATCGGTTTATCAATTAAATTAAACTTAATAAAAATATCATTTATAATTCCATTATCAATCGATAATACATCTCTAACAATACCCGTAACAATAATCATAGATAAAAAGTGGGGCAAATAGGATATGGTCTGAACTAATTTCTTAGGCCCTTTATGCACCACCTCATTTAATACAAGAGCAAAGGCTATCGCAAAAGCAAAACTTAATATAAGATTGATTACTCCCATCGCAAGTGTATTTCGTATCACCCGGATGAAATCGGGATTATTTACAAAAAGAAATTCAAAATTATCAAAACCGACAAACTTAGAACTGAAAAATCCATCCTTCGGTTTATATTTCTGAAATGCCATAACCCAACCCACTAACGGCACGTAGTTAAATAAAAGAACATATGCCACAAAAGGAAGCGATAAAAGAATTAATTTCCTTTGTTTCACTATTTCTTTCCATGTCATTTTAACATTTACTTCTTTTATCCGCTCTGCTTTCATTCTTTTTACTCCAGCCATTGATATTACCATACTTTCTATTTATTTAAGCCAGCTGTGCAGGCTTTCGTTTTATCACAGAAGCTACTTATATAAAACAGGTGGCTGAAGAGTATTGGCTTTCCAACCACCTGCTTATAACCTACTCAATAGATTTAGCCAACGGTTATTTTCTACTGTATGTAAGGTTTTGATTATAAATTATCATTATGGTCTAACATTCTTTCCTTGAACCAATTCAATTCTTGCATAAACCGCTTCTTGCATCTCAGCAAAGAAATCTTCAGGTTTTGCTGCTTTATATGCTTCCATATATTCAGCCCATGCAGCATCAAAATCTTCCGCAATTACAACAGAAGGAAGATACTGATGCTTTGTTTCCTCCATCTTCTCCCAAGCAAGTCCTCCCGGAGTCTCAGTGGTAATCGTGTTAGTGAAGGACCACATCGGATACCAAGGCTGCTCATAACCATCGATTTCATTGTAATCAAGCATATCAACATAGGTTTCTGCGCCATATGCGGTCAGACATTCCTGAACCTCAGGTTTTAAACCAACAAAGAATTCTGCAGGCTGCTGATCAGGGAGCATAGCATTGATACCATCCGGATTCATACCTGTGTAATTAGGGAAGTAACCATAACCGCAACCATGAGCCGCTTTGTATTCGGACTTCACAGCATTGTCTCTCATTTCCTGTGTTCTGGTGAATAAGCCGTCCGCACCTACATTATAATCTACATCCTTCACGCCCCAGCTACGAAGGGTAACGATCTCAGGATCTAGTAAGTCATTTACGAACTTTAATGCTCCTTCTATATCTTTACAGCTAGTTGTAATACATAAACCTCCGGTAAGAACTGCAGCTTCGTTCGCTGCATAATACATTTCACTCATACCAGGATCGATTGTAATTCCCAGAGGAACATAAGTGCAGCCTTCTAAGTTCTGTGATTTGATTGCATCCTCTGCTGTCTGGAAATCCCATTTTTGTTCTACAAAACAAAGTACACGTCCAGTAGAGATTTTCTCTAAGAACTGATCATGATTTATTGTTACAAACTCAGGATCTATAATCCCTTTCTTATATTCTTCATTTAACTTCTTGAAGTATCTAACCGCCGTAGGCGTTATATTATAATCTGAAACCGCGAATGTCTTAGGATCTACAATACAACGTCCGTTATTCGGATAACCATCCAAGAACTGAGGAGGATTCTCAAGACAGAAATATCTCCAGTCATAAGCTAAAATCTCAAACGGAATGACAGGCGTTCCATCTGCTTCAGTAGGATTAGCTGCATAGTAATCTCCTAATAGAGCAAATAATTGATCCAATGTTTCAACTACCGGATATCCAGCCCACTTTAATACTCTTGTCTGAAGCCAGAATGCTTCGCCGCCTTGTGAAGTATCCATTACCTTCTCATTGATTTTACCAAACTGAGGCATAGAATAAATGTGGCCATCTGCTTGTCTTAACGTGTTCCACTGACTCTCACTCCAGAAATTCTTAATATTCGGGAATTTATCAAAATACTCATCAATCGCTACTGTTGCACCAGCATCCTGTAATTCAGGTGACCAGTTCATAAAGTCGGGGTATTCACCGCTCGCGATTAACATTCCAACCGCTTCTTCTGCAGTCTGGCCTGTTAACCAGGTTTCTTTACATTTTGCACCGATCTTTTCAGCAATAAGCTGCTGTACCTCATTGTCATCATTAAGCTCAATACCTTCTCTGTCAAAGAATGCGGTAAACTCTTTGATTTCCTTCGGTGCCTCAGTCGCTTCTGCCTTATCGTCCGCTGCATCTGTTGCGGTCTCAGTGTTCGTTGAAGTTTCTTTCTCTTTTTCTGCTGTATCATCCTTCTTACAGGCAGCAAATAAAGAAGCCATTAAAATAATACACATTAGCATTGCAATAACTCTTTTTTTCATATAAACCCTCCCGATTTTTATTCACTTAATCAAGTGATAACTTAGTTTAGCATAATCGACGAAAAATTTTTGCATGGTTATTATATAAAAAACCACTACAAAGTACATATGCATAATTTTGTAGTGGTTTTTACTATTTTTTTATTACTATTTACGTTGCTCTTGAGTTTTGGAGGTTTCGTTTTCGGAATCTTGTCGGTGTCACCTCATAAACCTCTTCAAATTTATTAACGAAATATTCTATGTTCTTATACCCAACCTCTGTAGCTACCTCGTATACCTTCATATCTGTCCGCAGTATCATCTCTGCAGCCTTTCTTATTCGAACCTTGTTCAGATAATCTTTAAAGCTACAGCCATATTGTTTTTTAAACACCTGCCCCAGATATGCGCTGTTGATATAATATTTCTCACCCAGATACTTTAAGCTGATATTCTCCGCATATTTTTCTTCGATCTCAGCTTCCATTAATTGAATTGTACCTTTTGCTGTATTTTGTCGTAGATGAGTCAGATAATCCGAATATTCTTCCGCGAACATAGTAAATTTCAACTCATTTCCATTCGAGGTCCTAATTCCAATAATTGCCTCACGAACATAATGTATGATTTCCTCCTGATCGATATCCGTGTCTTGATTAAATGCTAACCCTGCAAGCCGGTACATCAGGTACTGAATATCATGATTTATCATCTCTGCTGCCATATGTTTGTCCGACAACCCTCTGTATATCTCCTTGGCATCATTTCTGACTTTACACTTATCATTGATTTCAATTGAATGAATCAGATTGTCCATCCTTTTCCTGAAATCATCTTCCCTTTGGTATTTGAGTGCATGCTCTCTTTTATCCCGTCTAGAGAACTTAAGATCACCCTTTTTATAATAACGTAAGGATCGGTAAAGTACCGCCTCCTTGTAGGAATCAGCAACAGAAGCAATTCCATTCACTTTACTTCCTGCGCATGCAATAATCTCATAGCCTAAGCGATCTTTCAACTCTTTGATAAGCCATTCCAACCATTCTTCTTGGGAGAGTCCTCTCTCTTTCGCCATGATAGGACAGAACAAAATTCCTATGTCATAGCATTCCGTATTCTTTGTAATATCATTGATCACATGATTTGAATGACGCTTCAGAAGCATACTGGCGATATGATATAATCTTCGCTGTTGTTCTCTCTTTTTGTCTGAAGATAATACATAAAAGCTATCATCCTCGACGGAAATCTCGCAATGGATGTAAGAAACTTCATTCGGAAACAGCATTCGTTCCTGCACATACTTGAGATTCATACTATCGAATTTACCCCAGATAATGGCGGTAAGCTGAGTATCCAAATAAGCCTTTTCGTAATCTTTTTTTCTCTTTTCGCTTCCGGCTTCTTTCTGATATTCCTCGTGAATTCTTCGGATCGCCTTAATCAATTCATCCTTACTAACTGGCTTAATCATATAGTCACAACAACCACATTGGATGGCCGTCTTGGCATATTGAAAATCATAAAAACCGCTCAGGAATATTACTCTTGCTTTGCTAAGATTTTTCTCCTTAACATTAGTGATGAACTCAATTCCATCCATTTCAGGCATTCGGATATCAGTTATAATGATATCATACTCTTGCTCCCGTAATAAGCGGATAGCACTATGGCCGTTGGAAGCTTCCCCTGCGATACAGCAGCCCTCTGCCTCCCAGTCAATTAAAGCTGCCAAACCCTTGCATATATATGGCTCATCATCAACTAACAACACCTTTAATAACGGAATACTATTTTGCATGTAACGGACTCTCCCTTCTTACTAGGCACTACGATACATTCCCATCCTTTATTACATTATGAATGGGTATCACAATGATAATACAGGTACCCACCTGCTCTTCACTCTCAATCATAATTTTAGTCTGATAACCGCAATATTTTTTCAAACGGATACAAGCATTCAGCATTCCCAAGGATGCCGTCCTCTGCAGGTCATTGATGTCCGCTCTGTTTAGTAGCTCCTCCAGCTCCATGACTTTATCAGCGCACATGCCAATCCCGGTATCCTCAATCTCAATATACAAGTTAGCACTCTCTTCGTATGCAGAGATAAAAATGGATCCTGCATGATCCTCCCGGTTGAGCCCATGAACGCAGCAATTCTCAGCAAAGGTGGTCAGCACCAAACTTGGAATCATATAAGATCGACAGTCTTTACTGACACGTATTTTGAAATTAAATTTATCTCCAAACCGATACTTCTGTAGGTTCAGATAATCCTCTGTGAACTCCGTTTCCTGCGCGATTGTGATTAGGTCCGATCCCCAATCAGCACTTTTACGCATTAATCTGGCAAGCCCTTTTATCATATGGGCAGTTTCTCGTTCGCCTTTGATTACGCTTCTCATTCGGATATTCTCCAACACATTGAACATAAAGTGTGGATTAATCTGACTATACAAGGCCAAAAGCTCAGCCTGTTGCCTGGCTAGATGCAGCTCCTGTTGCTCCAACCGACTCTTATATTCATATTCGATCAGATGCTTCATACGATCTGCCATCAGGTTATAATCCTGTAACAATTCCCCTATCTCATCCGTTCCTTCCGAAGTAGGAATTGGATCGAATTCTTCCTCCTTCAACTTTTTAATATATTTTCCGAGGATCAGAATTCTGGTTGTAATTGAGTTACTGAAAAGAGTAAGCATAATCGCCGGAATAAAAGCATCTGCCAGGAAAAGCAAGGCTATTATCCCGAATTTTTCCCTCAACATCAAACCATGATTCGATTTATACCCCTTAAGATAAATATCATAATCAAATCCATACGCGGTAATCGATTTATGTAGTTGTATATCGTTCTTATCAATATCATTTATTGCCCCATACTCGCTCTTGATCCCCTTATCCTTCGGGTCATTGGTAAAGATGACCGTATCCTTGTGGCACACATAAATAATTGTATCCAGAGCAGAACTTTTTACGTTTTTATTAATTTTACTATAATTCAGATCCAGCTTAACTAGCTTCTCGATTTGTCTAATCCCAGTGAAATCCAGCTTTCGGACCAGCGAAATCATTCTCTGGTTATTCGAGCTGATATTTGTACTGTAGTAATAGGTAAGAAACATCAGATCTTTATCCTCTTCATGGAACTTCTGATACCAATCCTCTAACAGAACCGAATCAATACGGTAATACCTCCCACCGCTGAGCATCCTCGAGTTATCTGAATATAGAGTTAAGAAACTGATTAAATGTCTAGAGCTTGCATAGAACACATAGTTCTCAAAAACTCCGTTATATGCCTGATAGAAATCCGGTCTGCTGGTATAATAGGTATCTAGAAATTTACAGATTGCATCATTCGTATAAAGATCCATGCTAATATAGGTAGCACTTTCTAAAGCAGCTGTGATATCCTGTGATACTGCTTCAACGATATTATTCATCGTTTCATCGGCTTCATCTCTGGAGGCCTTCAACAGATTGCCGACGACAATGATATTAGTCACCAGCACCGGAACCATAACACAGAATAGATACAAATAGATTGTTTTCGTCCTGATTGTTTTATAGTTCAATTTATTTTGTAACTTTACCCAATACATCTGTATCTTCTTAATTGCATTTTTTTTATTACGCTTCTCTGCTTTTCCAACCTTCATGAAATATCCCCTTTTACGCCATCTCAAACGGTTCGTAAGTCGATTCATCATGTCTGTGAACAGTAATATTAATATAACATCATCTATTATAATAAATTATAGATGCTTGATTCGAAATAAACAATGAGATATAATTGCATATAATTGATCTATTATTAGATGATTTACCTAAGGAGGGCTTGGTTCTTATGTATGTACATTATGTCATATTAGACAGTGTCCATGGAAGCGACTATGTAGCAGATCGTCCCACCGGTAGAATTGACTACTTGTTCATTTTTGTGAAAACCCCCTGCACCTTTATTGTAGACAACCATATTTACTCCATTGTCTACCCTTCTATCATACTTCTTGATAGTTATATCCCCCATCGTTATTTTGCTAATGACATGCAGTATGTGGATGATTATCTGCATTTTGCTGTCAATGACAGAGCTGATTTTCTAGAGAAGTTGACTTTTCCTTTGAACCAACCCATACAAATTTCGAATAATAGTTTTATCTCTGATATCCTTAAAATGATTTATAAAGAATTCACTCAAGAAAACAGAGGCTCTGACCATGTTTATGCATTGATGATTCAACTTCTGATGATGAAGGCTGGGGAAGAATGGGCCATTTATCAAAAACACTATACTGATATCCCGCATTACAGTGATCTATTGGCCGTCCGTAATCTAATTCTCAATAACCCAAATCAAATGTGGACCATTGAGGAGCTTGCGCAAAAAACACATCTTTCTTATGCTTATTTTCAGGTGATGTATAAAAAAGCCTTTGGTACCACTTGCATCAATGATGTAATCAATACGAAGATTGCTCAAGCAAAGCTTTTGCTGACCTCCACTACTTTATCCGTGAACCAGATCTCCCAAGAACTCGGGTATAACGAAGTATATCATTTTATCCGCCAATTTAAGAAAGGCACCGGGTATACTCCCGGTGCCTTCCGAAAAAAATAAATTTATCAAAACAATCTCCAAAGTGTGAAGATAGCCTTTTATTCTCACACTAGCTTAACATGCCTATCCTTTGTGATAGTTTGTGCTGAGGATTTCGCAGGCACAAGCTTTGTGGTGTGAATTAATTCTTGTTATTAATTCACACTATGCCCTGTCTATAATGGAAGTAGTCAAAATCCACATAACCGCCGGTTACTTTGCATGCATAGTTAAACAGACCGAACCGATATCCCATAAAATGATCCAGAAGATATTTCATATGCAGCTCACATCCGATTTTATTCCAACAGAGTCCATCCTCTGAGAAATAGAAGGAGGCGATGTCCGTATTGTCTTCAAAGTTACAGGTAATCTTAAAGTAGATACTGTCCTTCGAATATTCAACACTTTCTTCTTCCTTCTCAAGATAGTCTCCCCTATTGGTGCACATCACCACCCGGTTCGTGCCTTCGGCATCTTTCCTTATACCCACCATTCCGAAGGTACTCTGCAGTGCCAGCAGTCCGACACAATCTCCCGGCTTCATATTGGTCAACTCGATTCGTAGGGTTCCGGTGCAGGCTGGTCCCTCCGTTCTCTGTGTCAGCGTATTTCTGGCATAGAGCACTCCCCTTTCTGTGATATAACCGGTCTTCATTCTAAGATATCCTGGGCGTTCTGTAAAAGACCATAGAGAATTGTCCGGATTGTGATTCCATTGCCAGTTCAGCTTTAGCTTATTCTCTGGATAATCAAATTCATCCTCGATTACGATCGGACTGATGGACTTTTCCTCAAAGGGTACCTCGAGGGTGAAAGGCGATTTGTTATCCACCCCTATCATAGGCCAACCTTCCTTCCACTCCATAGGAAGCACAAAGGGAACCCTACCTACGGAGCCCCTGTCCTGGAAAAGCATGGCATACCAATCACCCGCCTCCGTATCGAAGATACATCCCTGAGCGATGCCATTGTTCCAATAACCCATATCATCATCAAAGATAACCTTGCACTCATAAGGTCCCAGCAGCTTCTTAGATCGGTAGCATACCTCTCTTCTTCTTCGATTACCGGTTGATGTCCATTCTATGAATAGCAGATAATACATTCCATTGATCTTATATGCATGTCCACCTTCTGCACGAAGCATAATCCCTTCGGAAGGTGTACTTATAATTTGCTGACGAAGACCCCCCTCTTTGATTCCGGACAGATCCTTCTCAAACTCTACCACTTCGATATCACCATTTCCAAAGATGACGTAAGGCGTGTCCCCATCAAATAGCAAGGCAGGATCATGAAGGATTTCATCTATTTTACAGATACATTCCCAGTGTCCCCGGTCAATGTCCTCGGTTCGATAAATGTAAAAGTACTTCATGTCATTGCTGGAGAATATGACATAACAGAAGCCATCCTTCTCCCGAAGAGAAGCTGCCCAGCTGCCTTGACCGTAGATACCCTTGTTATCCTGCAAGTTATGGGCTTCATTATCCTCCAGGGAATCAAATACGTAATTGATAATCTCCCAGTGGGCAAGATCTTTGGATCGCATGATAGGACAACCCGGCATGGTGTGCATACTGGTGCTGACCATATAATAGGTATCCTTAATACGGATTGTATCAACATCCGGTACATCTGCATAGATAACGGGGTTATGTATGATGGTTTTCTTTCTATCGCTCATGTTGAATTTCCTTTCCGGTATCATCATTTATGTCTATGTGGTAGTATTACTTTCGGAATCAATGCATGAATTGTTTTCCTTACTCG
>JAQZBA010000090.1 GCA_029239365.1 Herbinix sp.
GCCAAATAAAAAAGACTTTCATCATTCAGGCACTCATATTGTTGCTGCTTAATCCGATCAATTTCATCCTCCAGTGTGGTTATAAAAAAAAGCGAATGCGAATTAAGCGAATGCGTAATCTCATTGGTTGTGAGGTTTTTTCCCCATTGATAAATTCCATAACACAAGATATACATTGGTGTTATCACAGCAATAAATATACTCAACAGGATTAGAAATACAGATCGGTTTAATTTTCTTTTACTCATATCGATATCTCCTTTCCATAAAACAGAAGCCATTGGCTTTTATGATTTGTCACATAGAAGGATGTTAGCACAAAAAAAGAATATAGTCTAGTCCATACATTGATCCACCGCGATCCAAGATGAAAACTAACTCCGTTAAATTCTTCTTCATAAAGATAACCTCCTGAAATTAAAAATCCAACTTAAACTTTTACCGGTTGATCTTCTGAAATTGTAATTGTTGAAGGATTGTCTGCCTGTGGCAGCCAACTGCTAAAAAATCGGGAAGCGAATAGCTTCGCTTCCCGATTGTACATTCTATAACTAAAAAGTAATAACTAATACTATCTCTTTCCAACCATTCACTCTTTGGTATCCGGATGGTACTTCTTATACTCTGATAACGTGAAGAGAATATTCTGCAACTGTGCCTTTACCCTATTGTACTAAGGAAGCTTTTCCGATACCATAGATACGATAGGTCCAAAGATTTCCGGGAAAACTTCCTACATCAGAACCGGTAAAATTCACTTGATAACTATTCGCTCCGCCTTTTAAATTCCCCCATACATCTGTCAGTAAGGTAGAATTGTGATTACGCGCTTTTCCAGACTGAGCCGGTTTGATATGCCCTTCTATAGTCCAAGTACCTGTTCCATTCCAAATAGTAGCTCCGGACGTATATGCCACTTGCAAACTTGAGGACACATAGCTAGGATCAGTTGTTTCAAAGGGATGCCTTGGTCTTACTAAATAGAAACGATCCGTAGCTGCATCATATGCTAAAGCACCATTATGTAATATTACTGACGAGCCATCGCTTTCCGTTAAACCGTTGGTTGGTACTGTAACCTCACCACCAATGGTAGGCGAACTCATATTTGCAAGATTAATATCCCTGCGTACCATTCTTGTTCCTGCAGAATCACCACGGGAATAGAATAATAACATCCGACCCTTGCCATCCACAGAAGTTGCGCTGGGCTGACCAACACCCCACTGACTGGTGGAGGTAAAGGTAATTAAAGGATTCCCGGACCATTTCACCCATGGTCCATATAAACTATCTGAAAATGCTACTCCTATTTGGTTATGGTTATTATCTAACTGATCACAACCTAGATAAAACATAGCGTAACTATAAGTATGACTATTAAAGAGAAAGCTACCTTTCTTCACATCTGGATCACATACATGCACGCTATCCCAGCCAGTCGCACTAGGTGCAAGGGCCACAGAGGGTGTACCCCAGGTCCAACTGGAGCCGCTACCTGTAATTCTTCTCATGTAGATATAGTCAACAATTTGCCCTGCCGTCTGGTTCTTACAATAATACATAAAACGTTCAGTATCTGAGTTTGCAATATACGAGGGGCAGTAATTATAGTAATTACCTGTCTCAGTCCATTCAAGCCAGGCAGAAGCTGCAATGGCAGGATTTCCAAAGGACGTGGATAACAAAATGAAACATAACAGAACTGCTGTAATTTTACCTAATTTCTTCATACTTTCCTCCATATCTGCGCATATTTTGCGCAATAAAATATGTGTTGAGGATTACACTGACACCAATTTGGTCTATGAAAGAAAAATCATAACTCTTTAACGAAACCTACGCGGGTTTTTCGCCTATCAAAGAAATGCTTTGTTATGAATGATATGATTCTCTTTCACACTTCCTCCTATAAAGTAATGTTTAGTACCGCTCCACCCTGTTTGTTTTCTGTCTCTGCATGAAGGATGAAACGAACGTTGCCTTGTAATGGTAAATATGCTTTCTGCTTTACATCATAATAAGTAGGAAGCTCATTATTAGAGATAAAACAGGTATACTCACCTTCATATTCGTGACACTGGAATTTATGAAAGGTTCCCGGTGTAAGACGGAAGTTCACACATGCACCTGTTTCTACCATTTGCTTCTCGTTATAAACCTTAACCTTTAATTCAAGACCTTCCTCACTTTTACTATAACCCACCTTTAAGGCAAGTGAATCAAGTAATGCACTGGCTAGCATATAACGTTTGTCTTTATACGCACCTGTAAGAATATGAGTATAATAATGGCGAAGGGCAGATATGTCTGCTCCTAATTTCATCCATCCTTCATAAGCTTTCTCTGCCTCTAGTACTTTTACCTCCGCAACTTCTTCTGTCACCTCATGATATACCCAGACCATCTTGGTGGCATTCGCTTCCAAGTAAATCTGATTAGAGATTTTCTTATCTGCAACCACATCAATTAATGAATAGTCCTCAATTATTCTTTGATCAGGCTCAAAGATAAATTGAACCGGATTTGAACCATTATTAATAAATAGATAGATTAAGCTGGCTCTGTCCGTCAAGGTATAGACATTGATCTCCTCTAAATTATCCTGTGAATCTAGATGAGCAGTTTTTAAGATACACTCAGGACAATGGGCTTCAATTGCTTTTTCAACCTCTAAGTAGTTAATCGGTTCAAATTCAAATCTCGGACCAGCAATTCCACAGTCTGCACCAGCCAAGAACAGCTCTCTGAGAACTCTTTGTTCCTTCATAGGTGGTATATTGAGTACGTAGACATTCTTATGGGTTAATATCTGATCTTTTTCTTCTCTTGTTATGGTCGATAAATCTTCCTTTTGTTCTGCAAATCTACCCCATAGGATCAATTTTCCACCAGCATCTAAATACGTTAACAATGCTTGCATGGTAGCTTCACTAATACGGTAATTATCAAAGATTAAGAGGATTGGCATCTTACTTGGTAGGTATTGATTGATAATGGCATCGGAAATGATTGTCATAGAACTATGGTTACGATATGCATCCTGCAACAATCCTGTCCATCTAGGGTTCCATTCCTCGATCCAGGTTGCATCCGCTGCCAATACTCCGACCTGTGGTTGCAATCTTCCCATCCCATATAAATAATCAGATGCACCGATGATCTCATCGAAGACCTCTCTGCACGCTGCTTCTGCTTCCGTATCTTTTATAAACCACTCACCATCGTGAAGTCTACTACTCCAATGAATCGGAAAAATTTTTTCAATACCGAGTCCCAGACTCTCATAGACATATCGACGAAGGGACTCTTTCGTAAAGGACCTACCTCCGCCAATCGCACTCAAATCTACCTGCTTATTCCCTAATCTAGGAACGATTACCGGAGCACCAAAGGAGGTATAATGACTGGTCATTATAACATTTCTACGCTCGCGATCATTATTGATCATAATGTGTCCCATTTCCATACCATCACAGGCACAGGCTAACGTGGAAGGTTGCTGCCCCAATTGAGCTCTTCTGGAATCACTTAGGGTTGATCCATGTGTTGGATAATAAATAAGATGGTTTACATCCTCATTTATTACTGCACGGTAATAATTAACACAACGATCTGCCATAGCCTGCTCTCGAAACTGATACCATTTTAATGATTCTGCGGTAAATTCATCGGATACCACGGACTCCTTCGAAGAAGGTGCAGGTAATCCATTCAGCTGACACCATTCTATAAAATGTTGCCAGGACTCTGGTCGAAAGTCTCCATGACCCAAATTAAAATATTCTGGATACAGCATTTCAAAGCCTAGTAAGTAGGCCGCCACATATTGATTTTCCTTTAATAACCTTGCTTGTTCAGCTAACGCTTCACTATATAAGCCTATAAGAGTAGCGTCATCTATTGCAGGCATTGGGATTCCTTCACCTTCACATATGAAGGTATCGTGTAACTCGAGGTACTTTCCGTCTATGGTCTGCATCAAGCATTCTGGCAAGTTTTTTTTATATCGTATAAAGTTTGGAAAATACACATTGTTATGTTCCGATATGGTCATGATGGAACGTCTTCTTCCTGTTTCCATACCATTAAATTCATCTAATCTCTGCAAAACACTACTTTTATCAAGCTCATATTCCTTTTTCTCTTCATTATAATATGGCTCTGGCGCAATACTACCATGAGTACAATTGCAATGTACACGCTTCTTGCAATCATCATAATCTGTATTATTGTCAAATACTCCTAGTTCGGCACCTGGCTTATGTATCCATTTGAAATACCCTAAATCTAGTTCTGGTCTTAACATGATTTTCCCTTCCAGCGAAATAGCCAATGGTACTATTCCTTACTCAATGTTTCAAACAAATGCTCAAATAATCTATCTCGATTAATTCCATAAACATAACGAATTAGTGGTCGATTGGAATCAAAGTGATAGGTATCATCGTATTCCGGGATTGGACTAGGTACCAGAGAATCATACATGAAGTCTCCGTCCAATAACCACGCAACGGCTGTTACATCCCATATTACACGACTCCATGTGGGAATCCCCATCTTCTTACCTTCTTCAATTGTTGCATCGATAAGGTAATCACATAACTTATTTTTGCCTCGAAGCCAATATTCCAGTTCTGGCTCAGTCGTTCTAAATTCTGACACTACCCCACCGCAGGGAAGCTGTATTACAGGAACCCCACATCCAAATATAACTCTGGCTGCTGCCACGTCCTGCATGAGATTGAACTCTTTATTATCTGGCCAATGATGCCCATTACCTCCTAGCCAAACAAGAATAATCCTATCCACAAGCTTAGGTTCCAGTAGAATTGCAGATGCCACGTTGGTGATTGCTCCAATTGCAACCACATAGAGTGGATTATCTTCCTCTCTGCTCATAGCTCTGTGTACCAAATCCCTGGCCGCCGCCGAATCTACGGGGGTTACCTCATCACCAAGATAATTCTCAGATCCACGGTAGGTAACTTTTCTATACTCCACCTTCCCCATAACCTCAAGAATTCTCTGAATTTCCTCATAACTTTTTTCCATGCCTTCCTTGGGTCCGGAGGATCTTTCATTAAAAAAGGGTGCTGCATAGATTGCTTGTAAATTCAATTTTTCATAAGATTTGATCAAATAAGCCAAGGCAAATTGGTCATCAATCTCATTATAGGCGTCAGTATCAATCACTACATCCACCTTACCAGATGGTTTTGTCAATCTTCTTAATCTTCCATGTTGATCCATAGGTTCCTCCAATTCTGCTCTAGTTCCATCCCTCGAGGGTTTTTAACCATTGTATAGAGCTGTTAATACATCATCCCTTGTTGGGATAGAAGAACTTGCTCCCTCCCGTGATACCGCTAGAGATGCAGCTTTTGCAGCAATTTTAAGCGCCGTACTTACTTCAAAGCCACTTGCAACCATGCTTATAAAATAGCCTGTAAAAGTATCTCCTGCTGCAGTAGTATCTTTCACAGGTACTGGGAAGATGGGTTGCTCATATCGTAAATGCTTCTCTTGGTATATTGCACCCTTGTCCCCTAAGGTTAAAACTACTTTCAATTGAGGATACTTCTCAAGTAAAACATTCGTAATCTCAATAGGATCTTTACTTCCGGATAGTGCAGTACCTTCAATTTCATTCAAAATTAGCCAGGTAATCCCTGATAGGTTAATCTTACGCAAGGATTCATCCATTGGGGACGGATTTAAAGCAATTCGTAATTTTTTCTTTATGGCCATATCAACTATTAACTGTAGGTCATTAATCTCATTTTGTAACACCAAAATATCATCTTCTTCAAGAATGGATAATATGTGGTTAATATAATCCTTCGTAATCTCCTTATTACAACCACCATGTATTATGATACAGTTATCTCCACTTTCATCAACCTGAATTATCGCATGTCCTGTAACTCGCCCTGTATGATCCAGGAGAGTGGTGTCCACACCACTCTCCTGTAATGCTTGGACTAAAAGCTCTGAGTTTTCACCTATTTTACCTGCATGATATACATAAGAACCGGCTTTAGCGATAGCGACGGATTGATTCAATCCTTTTCCACCGGGGTAACTATTGTATTTGATGGAAGATAATGTCTCACCTGGATTCGGAAAATACGGTACTTCATAGACATGATCGATGTTAAGCGAGCCAAAATTTAGTATTTTCATCTTCCTTTATCACTCCAACTTATCTACTATTTTGTGAATGGTGCCCAGCTTCGTTCTATGCCTAAGGCTTTCTTCGCTGCTTGGAACCCATCGTTGTTATACGCGATTAAATCACTGATACCCATTGCATTTAATTCTGCAACTGCATCATCATATAACTTATTAAAGGTTGCAGTATCAGCAGCAGTAACAAGTTGTGCGATTACTGTTGTTCTGTAAGTACTAACCTTTACTCCTAACTCATTCATCGCTTCTTTTCTTGAATCTGTAGGATCAAGCTTTAAGCCTGCTGCGGAGTAGTCATAAGAATATTGTGCCAGAGGTAATTTCATAATGGTATCTACCGTAGCCAATTGTTTTGGATCTGTTGTCATAACCTCAAATTTACGACGGAACGCATAATTATCCAGAAGGTTCATTGCAGATAATGCATACTTTTTAGTGTCGTTATTTTTCATAGCTGCTTCATATTCTTCTGTGAAGCTAACCGTACCATCTGGATTGTAATTAAAGGTTACTCCTTCTTTACCATAACACATTGCAATCTGTCCTTCATCACTTAAGAGAAATGCAAACAATTTAGCAATCTGCTCAGGATTCTTGGTGTCCTTAGATATACCTGTAGTTAACCAGCCAAAGCCTCTGATATCTTGTAATACTGGATCTTCGCCTTTACTGTTACGTAATACAGCGGTCTTATAAACAGCATTACTATCTAAATCGTAAAGGGCCTGTAATTGAGGTACAAAATCCTGTGGAGCTGTAATCATAGCAAATACTCTACCACTTGCAATCTTTTCATTTACTAACTCACGACTGTCAGAAAAATTGGCATCTGATACAAGTCCCTTCTGATAAGCCGTATTTAAGAATTGCAATGCTTCTTTATAATTTTCATGGGTAAAATCATATACATAATTTCCGTTTTCATCCTCATAAGGAGTTGCAAAATACTGTGCTAACCAAAGAATGGAGTTACCAACACCTTCGTATAATTGGATTGGTATGATTTCCTGCCCATTATAGGTCTTAACTTCATTCTTAATTTTTTCACAAGCTGCAAGGAATCCTTCCGGTGTAGACATATCAGGAGAACCAATTGCTTCATATAAATCTTGACGGATTGTAATTGCTCCGTTAGGTACCAACTGCTCACCGGCAACTAGGTCATCCTTGGAATAAGCATAATTAGGTACTAAGTAAGTCTTTCCATCTGCCTCAGCATACCAGTCAAATACATCTTGTCTCATTACATCCTTAAGCTCCGGCGCATACTGATCCATTAAGTCATTGAATGCCCATAAATAATCTTCGCTAGCCATCTGATAAGTAAGCATTCTAGCACGGCTTGACCACCAACCCTCTACAGTAAGAATATCCGGTAATTCATCAGAAGCGATCATAGAACTTAACTGCTCACCACCGTCACTAGCCGGTACAATAAAGTTAATCTTAACACCTGTCTTCTCCAAAATTATTTGTGATGTTAAATCATCACCAAAGCCATTGCCATTCCAGGACCACCAAGGCAAATCTACATACCAATCAACCTCAACAATTTCCTGTGTTTCCTCCTTAACTGCATCTGTTCCTTCCTTCGTTTCCGCTTCCATCGTGGGATTAGGTGTACTCTTTTCCGCTGTACCGCTCTTTTGGGATGAACACGCCATCAATGATGATACGGTTATTACCATCGCCACTGTAAAACATAATACCTTCTTCATTTTCTTCATTACTGCTCCTCCTTAAAAAATTATTTTATTTGCTAAAAGGTTTTACCTTATGGGTACAAGATAACTTGATAATAAATGGAAATGCTATTCTTCTTCTTTTACAAATCTAACCTTTAATTGAACCAACGATAACACCTTTTGCCAAGTGCTTTTGGATAAATGGATAAACAAGAATTACGGGTAAAGTACTGATAACAATTGCTGCATAACGAATGGTCGTAATACTTACAGTTTTTAAAACCTGGGAAGGAACCTTAGTAGCAGCTTCACCTTGAGCCATGGCTGCTTCTTTTATCAGCTTCACTAAGAATAGCTGTAGGGTTTGCAAGTTAGCATCCGAGGTAAATACCATAGAATCAAAGAAGGAGTTCCAATGTCCTACGCCTATCCACATTGCGATTGTAGTAATAACCGGAATGGATAACGGTAGATACAACTTCCGATAAATCTGAAATTCCTTTGCCCCATCAATAAGACCTGCTTCATGAATTTCCTCTGGTATTTCCTTATAGAAATTAACAAAGATAATCATATTGAAGACTGAGTAAAGCTGAGGTATGATATAAACCCAAAAGGAATTAATTAGATTAAATGACTTTAATACCAGGTAAAACGGCACAAGTCCACCACCAAAAAACATTGTAAAAATACTGAACCAATAAAATAAATTTCTACAAGGTAAATCCTTTCGAGACATTCCATACGCTACAAAGGAGGTAAATAAGGTTCCTGTAATCGTACCAATAACAGTACGCCCAACCGTATTCTTAAATCCGATAAGCAAACGCTTATCATTAAATACCATAGTGAAATTATCGAGAGACCATTTTCTAGGGAATAGATAAACTCCTCCCCGCATGTAGTCATTTCCCTCATTAAAAGCACCTACCAAAACAAAGACAAAAGGGTAAAGACAAAGGACTAGGATCAGTAGCATAAAAATAAAATTTATATAATCAAAGACATTCCAACTTCGTAGTTCTTTTTGAATACGCATATTAATTCCTTTCTTCACAGCCAAGTTATCGATCATAAAAAGCTAAAATAATCCTCGTCCAAAAAATTTCTTCGATACAAAATGCCCAGAACTTAACATTAACATCGAAATAATGGATTTAAAGATTCCAATGGCCGTTGTAAATGAATACCTTCTTTGTGAAATACCAATTTTATAAATATATGTATCCAACACCTCGCTTCTTGTTAGGTTCAAAGGATTCTGAAAAATGTAAATCTGATCAAAGTTGGAGGATAAAAGTCCACTTATGGATAATAAGAGCATTACAACAATCGTGCCTGCGATACAGGGTAAGGTAATATAGATATTTTTATGGAAACGGTTCGCACCATCCACCTTCGCTGCATCATATAAGGATTGATCAATACCGGCGATGGCTGCAATATAAATAATTGCTCCCCAACCCAATCCCTTAATCACGGAACTAAAGATGATAATCCACCAAAAGTACTGAGGATTGGAGTTAAATAATAAAGGATCCTCAATCACTCCTAGGGATAATAGAATCTGATTAATCACACCACCTTCCGGGGATAGCATTCCTAAGATAATTCCGCCAAATACTACCCAGGAAATAAAGTAAGGGAAATATGTAATCGTCTGAACGGCACCTTTGAATTTCGGTAACTTCAATTCATTTAACAGTATGGCAAAAATAATCGGGATGGGGAAGGTAATTACTAATTGTAATAAATTCAACCCCAAGGTATTAATCATGATATTTTTAAATTCTTTATCCTTAAGAAAAGCGATAAAGTTCTCAAAACCAACAAAATCGGAAGCTTTTAATGCCTTCTTTATATTTAATACATAGTCCATATCTTTAAAACCAATTACTATACCAAACATAGGTATATAGTTGAAAATGATTAGAAAGATGAAGCCTGACAGAGCCATAAATAACAATGTATAATTTACTCTTTTTCTTTCTTTTCTCATCGTAATCTCCTTTTATGAGTAAGGTACCAGCTTAGGAATTCCTCACGATATTTTTAACTGAATTTCGAATCACTAATTCCGGCTGAAACAGAATACTTTCATTGGAGGTTTGCGGAGTATTAATTAAATCAATCAGCTTACTGACGGCGGCTTCTCCCATCCGATATGAAGGTTGTCGTATGGTGGTGAGTGGTACCTCCATAATTCCTGAGTAGAATAAATCATCGAAGCCTACGACTGAGATATCTTCCGGTATTTTGTAGCCAATTTTTCGTGCTGCTTTATAAACACCATATGCCATCAAATCATTAAAAGCAAAGATTGCGGTGACTTTCTGTTGAAATAGTTCCTCTACCAGTAATTCTCCATCTTCTACATGATAATTACCTTCTTTCACATATTTATGATTGAAAGTGATCTTAGCTTCCTCTAACGCTTTCTTATAACCAATAAAACGAAGTCTAGAGTTTAACATACCCAACGGACCAGTAATACAGGCAATCTCCTTATGTCCATTCTCAACTAAATATTTCGTAGCCAGATATCCACCCAGTTCATGGTCAATTGCTACACTCGAATATTTGTCGCCTATTTTAATACGATCCAGTAAAACAAAGGGTTTCTGGCATTGTTCCATAAGACTGCAGCATTTCTTTAAGATTTCACCGGCACTCAATGAAGATGGTACCATGATAACTCCATCCACACCACGATCCAGTAAAATCTCCATGTACTTTAAGTCCTTATCCGGATTGTCGTTGGTATTACTGAGGATTATATTGTAATTATTTTCAGAAGCTTTATCTTCTGCCCCCTTGGCCAACTCGCCAAAAAAGCTATTACTGATATCAGGTAAAAGCAATCCCAATGTACTGGTCTTCTTCGTAATCAAGCCCACCGCCAATCGGTTTGGTCTGTAATTAAGTTCGTTGGCAATGTCGATGATCCTTTTTTTCGTCGCTGATGAGATTCGAAGCTCTTTACCATTTAACACAAGGGAAACAGTTGTAATGGATGTTCCTGCTTTCTCAGCGATATCTCGTATGGTTGGTTGAGCTATACTAACACCTCCTCTTATATAGGTTGAAAAAACGTTTTATCATTAATTCATTTATATCATCTACTTTGTACATCGTCAATACTTCTAAGGCATTTCGCCTGTACGTTGTTGCTAAAACATTTTATCATTGCAAAGTATCTATTATTTAATTATAATAAGTAAAACAAAGGAAAGGACATTATTTCTATGATAAAAACCGAATTGCTACACTCTGAATTACTTGCTTTACTTAGTAGGCTAGGTCATACCCAAAAAATATGTATCTGTGATGCGGGGTTTCCAATCCCAAAGGATAGCCTTTGTATAGATCTTGCTATTACAAAGAATATGCCTGAAATTATATTTATCCTTGAACTAGTACATAAGTATTTAATCATAGAAGAAGGGATTGCAGCCTTTGAAACCAAAGACCACAATCCCAACTTTATAAACTTTATCAACAATACACCCTATCCTATTTCTTATCTTTCCCATGAGGACTTCAAAAAGCTTTCAAAGGAATGTATTGCGTTTATTCGTACTGGTGAATGTACTCCTTATGCCAATATCATACTTTCAGCAGGAGTATCTTTTTGATTACTGATTATCTGTTACAGAGCCAAAAAAGTTCCATATCAACTAATCTCTTAATTGATATGGAACTCATTTCAATTGAACGAAAAATATCGTTAACAGTCTAGCCTAAGCCAAAGCTCCGAGATCATGTAAACATGTCTCGGAGCTTTTACTATTCGACTTGGCTCATTGTCAACTCGATTATTTCTTATTATTTAATACAGCCTGTGTGGTATTGGTACATAGGGGAGTGTTTATAAATTTATTAACATAAATCATTTAATTGTTTAATAAATGTGTCAATTTCAGCTTGATTGACGCTTTTCCACATTCTATAAAGGCATCG
>JAQZBA010000091.1 GCA_029239365.1 Herbinix sp.
CCAAGTACATCTATTATACTACAAAAATATCGTGCAATACTAATTGCTAGTGGGTAGAAGTTAGTATTGCAATACAGAAGTTAATCTTGCACTTTACCTATGGTTTTTTGATGCATCAAAATTCTTATTGACATGGAGTGAACTCCAAGGCGTAACATGATAGATGGAATGAAGGAACAGATTCATTCTAAGATATCTGGTTTGTACACCTCGCGATTGAGGTGCTTATGAAAAGTAGAAGCAGCGAACGGTTGGAAGAGGTTACTGAGGAAGGAAACAGTAATCAAAAAGTGTAGAAGGTTAAGGAGGTAATCAAATGGAGTATGTAAAATTCGGTAATACAGGTATGGATGTGTCAAGATTATGCGTTGGTGCTATGGGCTTTGGTGATGTATCGACAGGCTTTCATCAATGGGTTATTGATGAAGATAATTCACGTAAGATGGTAAAGCTGGCATTGGATCAAGGTATCAATTTCTTCGATACTGCGAATATCTATTCCAAAGGAACAAGTGAGTTGTATTTAGGAAAGGCATTAAAAGATTTTGCTAATCGAGATGAGATCGTACTTGCAACAAAGGTATGGGGCAAAATGCAGGAAGGACCGAATGGAGGTGGCCTGTCAAGAAAAGCAATCATGAGTGAAATTGATAAGAGTTTAATGAGACTTGGCACTGATTATGTTGATCTTTATATTATTCATCGTTGGGACTACAATACACCCATTGAAGAGACAATGGAAGCGCTTAATGATGTTGTAAGAATGGGTAAGACCAGATATATAGGGGCTTCTGCAATGTTTGCATGGCAATTTCAGAAAGCTCTTTACACTGCGGAGAAGCATGGCTGGACTAGATTTGTATCGATGCAAAATCATATGAATCTGATTTACAGGGAAGAAGAGAGAGAAATGCTTCCTCTTTGTAAGGCAGAAAAAATAGCAATTACTCCTTATAGTCCTCTAGCCGGCGGCAAATTAACCAGAGATCTGTCGGAAACAACCTTCCGTGGCGATACGGATACTGTAATGAAAATGAAATATGGTAATACAGAAGCACAAGATAGTACAATCATTAATCGGGTAGCAGAGCTTGCAGATAAATATGATGCGAAACGTGCTCAGATAGCATTAGCATGGTTGCTTCAGAAAGAAGGAGTAACCGCGCCGATTGTTGGCACCACAAAGGAGACACATATTACTGATGCGGTTAAAGCGTTGGAAATAAAATTATCACCGGAAGATGTGGCTTATCTTGAAGAAACCTATATACCTCATAAAGTGGTTGGAGCTCAGTAGATAGGTAACAATAAAGTTAGTTAGGTAGTATTGTGATAATAATTTTCAAAACTATATTTTGACAGCATTATTCTTTCAGAATTACAGATAATAAATGTAAACAATGAAGGGAGGTTTATAGAATGCCTAAAAAACGTAGTACGCGTAATTCGAACAATACAAGTATCAATACAAATAACGAGGTAAGCAATAGTACGGGTAGTAATACAACAGTAGAAAACGAGAATAAGGATAATAAAACAAAAAATAAAAATTACTATTCATGGTGGTAAGTATCCGTTAAGGAAGATAACATATGGAAGTATTTAAGAGAGTTCCGGAGCACATTGGTATTATCCCCGATGGTAATCGGAGATGGGCATCGAGGAACAAACTAGATAAAAAAGACGGTTATAAGCATGGTATCAATCCGGGCTTCGAGTTATATGAGATGATGCTCGAGTATGGAATTAAAGAAGCCACTTTTTATGGCTTTACGAAAGATAATAATAAAAGAGAAAAAGGGCAAAGGGATGCATTTACTAAGGCCTGTGTAGATGCTGTTGCTCTATTAAGCGGTAAAGATGCCAATCTATTAGTGATCGGAAATACTGAATCTACGGCATTCCCCAAGGAATTACTTCAATATGCGAATAAGAGAATTAATTTTGGTCGAGGTTTGATCAACCTTAATTTTCTTGTTAATTATGATTGGGAGTGGGATTTGAAAAGACTTATGAAAGATCAACAGTTAGAGTCTCATGATATCCCAAGAGTTGATCTTATAATTCGATGGGGAGGATGCAGACGATTGAGTGGGTTTTTACCTGTACAGTCAGTTTATTCGGATTTTTATATTATTGATGATTATTGGCCTGATTTTAACAAATCACATTTAGTTGATGCATTAAGTTGGTATCAAGCCTGCGACGTTACTTTAGGTGGTTGATATCCAACAACTTTAGAATAACTATATTGAAAAGCTATGTGACATCAACATGTTGCATAGCTTTTTATCTTATAGCAAACTTCATCATATACGATGAAAGCGCTCTGGTGCAAACATTTTGCTTAGAATCAATTAATTGAAAAATATATACCGGCTAAACTGAGATCTAGGTCATTCCATGATCATTTTCTAATATAATAGAATAAGATAAAAATAAGCAGGGATTAGATTGTTATCCTCAGATAGAGAAAAAATATATAGTAATGACTATTTTGATTTGATAATAGATTACAGCGGGGATTTATATTACTTAGAGCAGTTTAGAGAGTATGCAGTTAATATCATCAACTTTTTTCTAGCTGTTATTCATATTCCTCTAAGCACAGTAGGGGAAGACATTATATCTCGGATGGGATATGCGGTTTTACCGAATGTATTCGGCTTAATCAGTGATTCATCGCTAGAAGCAAGCGGTATATTAAGGTTGCGTAATATTCCGAGTTTTGATCTGAGGGGTAAGGGGGTTCTAATCGGATTTCTAGATAGCGGAATCGATTATACCAATCCAATATTCCAAAATGCAGACAAAACTACGAAGATAGTAAGTATCTGGGATCAGACCATTGACACGGATCAGATTCCGGAAGGAATGGCTTACGGTACAGAGTATAATCAGGAGCAGATTAACGAAGCCATAAGGAGTGAAGATCCCTTTCTGGTAGTACCTTCCAGAGATGAAGTAGGGCATGGAACAATGTTGGCCGGAATAGCAGCAGGGAACGACGTTCCGGAAAACGGCTTCTATGGTGTGGCACCGGATGCTGAAATTGTTGTCGTAAAAATTAAACAAGCAAAAGAAAACATAAAAGCATTTTATAGGATTCCGGAGGATAAACTCTGTTATCAAGAAAATGATATTATGTTTGGATATCAGTACCTGATAAATCTTGCTACTGCATTGAATAAACCTATTGTAATATGTAATGCCATTGATACCTCTCAATATGCTCACGATGGAAGAGGTACCATGAGTAGTTGGCTGTCATTGCAGGCGAATAATACAGGAATAGCAATTATTACAGCTGTCGGCAATGAAGGAAATGCGAGAAGGCATTTTTCTGGGCTGGCTAACCCCGATTCGGGCTATGATACCGTAGAGCTTAATGTTGGTTCAGGGGAATTCGGCTTTTCAATGGAGATATGGGGGGCGTCACCAAACCTTTTCACGATTGATATTACATCACCTTCCGGTGAATATATCCCAAGAATGAATATTATGCTATATGAAACCAGAGAGATTACCTTTATATTCGAACCGACAATAATTTTTCTGGATTATACCTTGGTGGAGGCACAGAGTGGGGATCAGCTAATTTTGTTAAGGTTCTCGGACCCATCCCCCGGAATATGGAAATTCAATGTATATGGCAGAGGAATTAATCCGATGAGGTTCAATATCTGGCTACCCATGAATGATTTTATTACGGAAAACACCTTTTTTACGCGGTCGGATCCTTATATCACACTGCTTACCGTGGCATGCTCACTCATTCCGATTACCGTGACAGCGTATAATGTGGAAGACGATAGTCTATTTCTGGATGCGGGAAGAGGATTTACTCGTATTGATTACATCAAACCGGATTTTGCAGCTCCTGGAGTAAATATAATTGCTCCGACGCTGGATCAAACATTTTTCGAGACAACCGGAACTAGTGCTGCAGCCGCTCATACAGCCGGGGTGGCAGCTATGATGTTTGAATGGGGAATTGTGAATGGAAAATATCCATATATGAGTACTCAGGACATGAAGATATTTATGATCCGAGGAGCACGGAGGAATATTAATATTGATTATCCAAACCGTGATTGGGGTTACGGAATATTGGATGTTTTCAATGTCTTTGAAAGTCTGCGGAGAGAAACAACATAGTTATTAGTCTAAATCTATTCTACATTTGGTAAATATAAGGAGACGAATATGACGCAGGAAGAAAAGTATAAGATAATCAGTGATGATTATGTGGATTTGATTTTGAAATATAATGGGAATCCGATTTCTCTGCAACAATATAATGAATATTCAGTGCATATCATGAATGATACCTATGCCGTTATCTATTTGCCAAGAACCCTAGTAACATCTCGTTTTGTAACGCAATTTAATTATTCATCAATTCCTCATTGTTATGCTCTGACCAGTGGTCAAAGCCTCGAAGCATCCGGTGTAACCAAATTAACCAGATCACCTAATTTGAATCTGCGTGGTGAAGGTGTAATTGTAGGAATCATCGATACTGGGATCGATTATACCAACCCAGTCTTTCAACATGAGGATGGTACCACTAAGATAATTTCTATCTGGGATCAAAGTATTGATAGTGAAAACCAATACCCAGATGTAATCAGTCCTGCATTCTATGGAACGGAATATACTGCCGAGCAGATAAACCTGGCTTTGCAAAGTGATAATCCGCTTGAGATAGTTCCCAGTATGGATGTAAATGGCCATGGAACTAAGCTGGCAGGAATAGCTGCCGGTTCAGAGAATCAGGAATTTGAGTTTAGCGGAGTGGTACCGGATGCCGACATTATTGTAGTGAAGCTAAAGGAAACAAAGCCGTTCTTAAGAAATTTCTTCTCTATCCCTGAAAATGTTCCTGCCTATCAAGAAAATGATATCATATGGGGGATACAATATTTGGTTGATAGTGCAAGAAGCTTACAGCGACCGATTGCAATCTGTATTGCTCTGGGGACTTCGATGGGTGCACATGATACTAATGGCGCATTAAATACAATTGTATCCATAATAGGTGACTTTCCTGGTGTAGCTATTTCAATCTCTGCAGGTAATGAAGGGAACGCTAGAAGGCATTTTTATAGTACCTTTGATCCCGATGGTGCAACAATCACTGTGGAACTCAATGTGGGGGAGAATGTAGAAGGATTTACTATGGAGTTTTGGGGCAATATACCTTCTATATACACAGTAGATATTTTATCTCCTAGTGGGGAGTACATACCAAGGATACTAGAAAATCTAGTGAAGAATCAGGAAGTAGGCTTTGTATTCGAACAGACAGTGATAAGTATTGACTTCATCATGGTAGAAACAGATACAGGAAAGCAGGTAATATTATTTCGATTTAAGAATCCCTCCCAAGGCACATGGAGATTTCAGGTTTATGGCAGGGGTGATTTAAAAGGAGATTTTCATATCTGGTTACCTCCGGATGATTTTATATCCAAGGATACATATTTTCTAAATTCAAACCCTTATACAACTGTGACTTCACCTGGTAATAGTGTTGTTCCGATTACTGTAACTGCTTATAATTCTAATCTTAGTACTTTGTATACGGAAGCTGGTAGAGGTTTTTCTGCATCTAATAACATTAGTCCGGATCTCGCTGCTCCGGGTGTGAATATCCAATGTCCTGATCTTAATCATGGCTTCGCAACGATCTCAGGCACGGGAGCAGCTGCAGCACATACAACAGGTATAACAGCAATGGTATTAGAATGGAGTATTGTAGAAGGCAATTTCCCTAGGATAGATACGGTTGGCATTAAGAAATTTTTAATTCGAGGTGCGAGAAGAAGCAGCAATCTGGTTTATCCAAACAGAGATTGGGGATATGGCATCATCGATATCTATAATTCTTTCTCTATACTAAGATCAGATGTATTAATCAAGTAGGAAGAGGTTTTCTGTCCGATACTACACTGAACTGTCAATGGCTATGACTCCGGAAGGTTTATTTGAAGGGCTTTGTTACAGTATATTGTAGCGAAGCCTTATTCCTTAGCAACATAGAATCAAATTACATGCTGTGATATTATTGTTTGGTAGCTAGGAGAATATACCTATGCTTATCATGTAAAAAATATTTGACATCAAGTAAAAGTTATAATACAATATGTATATAATAAAGAACATAAAGGAGAGATGTATATGTCGTATCAAGAAAAGAGAACCATAGTATCTACGATAGTTGGAATGATTATTTTAGCAGCTTATTGCATACATGCTTCTACAAAACAGAATTTAGGGGATGCTGTAACAGGAGATATTAAGTTCTGGGCGGGAACGATACTTATCTATATTGGCATCGGTATTGTTGCCAATATAATTGTGCAGATTGTTTTCCACATTGTTCTATCAGTATCAATCGCAGTAAAGGAAACAATTGAGAGGGGACAAAGTGATGATAAGGAGATAGAGAAGCGAATCAACAGTGATATGGTAGAGGATGAGATGGACCGATTGATTTCCCTTAAATCAATGAGAATAAGCTTCTTTGTGGCTGGGTTAGGCTTTATGGCGGGGCTTATCGCAATCATTTTGAATTATTCGGCAGTAGTGATGTTGAACATCCTATTCATTACCTTTAGCGGCGGCTCGGTATTAGAAGGGTTTGCGCAGATCTATTACTACAGAAAGGGTGTTTACCATGTCTAAGAAAATTGATATAACTAATAATATTAGGAAGCTGCGTTTTTTTGCAAATGAGATGACGCAGCAACAGCTCGCTGAGAAGATAGGATCCTCCAGACAAACTATCGTAGCGATTGAAGCCGGTAAATATGCACCCTCACTAGAGCTTGCATTTCTGGTAGCAGATGCCTTTGGTGTAGAGATTGGTGAGGTCTTCGGATATAGCTTAAAAGAGGGTAATAAATAAAGAACTGAGTACTTAATATAATCAAAGGAGGGTTATGAATGTTAGCAGTAGGGGAAGGTATTGATCCATGTGACCGAATAGTGTGTTGGACTTAAATGATCTACACTGACTAGGTTCACTTCTAATTGTCGAAGGTCAGATAAAATGCTTGCTATTATGATAGCTTCTATAGTATTATCAAAAGAAAGTAGGGAGATTTGTGTGAAGGAAAGGATCTTCACACGGCAAATATGCACCTGCGGCCCAAAGTTCGCAGGTTATGAGAAAGGCTAGGTTAATATAATGAAAGTTGATGAGAAAAAGATACAGTCCATATTGAATAAATATGATGGTGCAATTCGAAACGCAGGAGCTTTTTTGATTGAAGTGGATGACAATGAATTAACTATTACCGATTCCTGTGAAGGTATCGATATGATACCACTAAGCAAGGAGCTATGTATCAAATTGTCTGACCTGTTTCGCGAACTTGGAGAGAACTTATAGTCTAATATTTTATTCTGCATCAGAGCGCGGAAGAATAAAAGTTTTCAAATCAATAGGGAGTAAATGACATGGAGCAAGAAATAGATGAAGGAAATAAGCTGATTCATATCAAATGTACGGAAAAAGAAAAAGAGAAAATGATAGCCGAATTATCCGCCTATTTGTATGATTATCAATTTCATTTTATCCTAGTGGAGGAGGGGAAGCAGCAATAGAATATTCTCTCCGATCCGCTGATAGTAGGATGTGTTAACTGCTAATTCTCCCTTATATTTGAATAATACGCTGGGAATAGCACATAATATTCTATCATGTTATTTGGAGGTAATTCCTATGTCAAATAGAATTAACAGTAAAAATCCCAACAATACCAATACAAATAATAATGGTCTGGCTGAGCGAAATATTACGGGTGATGATATGGATCGGTATAAAAATGCTCTAGATCATACCCGAAATTATGTAAGTGGTGACCAGGAGCAATCGTCCTCAAGCCACCAATTTACGGAGAAACCAACCAAACAATAGATTTATCATAGGGGCTTTTGCAGCATATGCAAATGCCTTTTTTGTTTTATAGGATAGATGATATTGTCATAATTATCTAAAAGTAGTAAAATAAAGTATTGGCACAAGCTTGATTGGACATGGTTGGTTAATTCAATACAGAAGAGGTGATTGATTATCAAAGATATTAAGTGTTTTGCCCCGATGAACTCTACCCCGGACAAGAGCAAAAGTAAGGTATATCATTATACCTCCCCGGAGGGCTTATATTCTATCTTAGAAAATAGAACGTTACGATTTACGGACTGCCAATTCCTAAATGATAAATCCGAAGCTATGTATATAAGAAACCCACTCAGGAGGGTACTCGGAGAACTTGGGGATCAGATTAAACCGGAAATGAAGGAAGTGATCGAAGACTTATTCGATGAGAATTATAAGACTGAACCCTTATCTCCTTCTTATCAAGAACAAATACTGAGTATCAGTGCTGAGAATGCCAGATATTATATTTTCTGCTTATCCGAGGGAAGAGATCTGTTGAATATGTGGAATTACTATGTTAAGAATGGCAATTATCAAGGATATAATCTATGCTTTACGAATTATCAGCTTGTAAAATGCTTAGAACAGATAAGCCTGAGCAACATGAGGGTATTTTATGGACAGGTTCTATATACTTATAAGGAGCAGGCTGATGCCTTACAGAGGATGCTACTGGAGAGGAACAACGAGTATTTGCATCTGGTTAGTTTGACTAGGGATAAGGAATCGTCCCTAGAGATGGTCCGTGGTCAAGTGACTGATTACATTAATGACTATAAGCTTTTCTATAAGGATGATTCCTTCTCGGGCGAAAAGGAGTATCGATTTGTCATAAAGCTTCCTAATAATTATGTAATTCAGGAAGATAAGGGCCTAAAGATGGGTTTTGCCATCAAGAATGGTATCTTCACTCCTTGCTGCGATTTGAAGCTTAATCCAACGGAGACCATTAACTCAATTACCATTGCGCCGATCATGGAGAAGGAATTAGCAGAAAAGGGGCTCAGAAGATTTCTTAAGATGAACAACTATAATCCTAAAATATCAATAGAAGCATCTTCTATTCCGATTAGATACTAAAATTATGACAGTGAATGGAGGTACACAATGGATGACTTATACAGTTTAGTTATGGAATCTGTTAAATATATTAGCTCCAAGACAACACTTACCCCGAAGATCGGTATGATTCTCGGTTCGGGCTTAGGAGACTTGGTTAAGAATATAATGAACCAAGAAATTATCCCTTATGAGGAGATACCGAACTTTCCAAAATCTACTGTGGTTGGCCATGAAGGATGTCTGATTACCGGTAGGCTACAGGGTGCAGAAGTACTTGTGATGCAGGGTCGTTTCCATTTCTTTGAAGGATATTCTATGAAGGAGGTCGCCTACCCGATCTATGTAATGAAGCAGTTAGGAATTGAGACACTGATTATCACCAATGCCTGTGGCGGTATTAACACCTCCTTCAAACCGGGTGATCTTATGATCATCAATGACTTTATTAATCTAATGCCGGGTAATCCTTTGATTGGTCTGAACGACGAGCGCTTTGGTCCACGTTTTCCGGATATGACTGAGCCTTATAACTTGCGGCTCATTACTTTGGCAAAATCCGTAGCGGAGAAGCTTCAGGTTCCATATCAGGAAGGAGTTTATGCCGGCTTTATGGGTCCTTATTATGAGACGGCTGCTGAGATTAGAATGATTGGCAAGCATGGTGCGGATGCAGTTGGTATGTCAACGGTGCCCGAGACAATCGCAGCCAACTATCTTGGGATGAATGTGTTAGGAATATCATGTATCACGAATATGGCCACCGGTATTCAGAAGGAAAAGCATTCGCACGAGAGAGTTGTGGAGACTGCAAATAAGGCATCCGAACAGCTATGCGTGTGGCTTGAGAGAATAGTACAAGAAATATAGTAAACAAAAAAGCTCTGTGTTAACAGAGCTTTTTTGTTCACTATAAAGAGCTGACGTTCCCAATACCTTGAACGGATATAGCCACAGATTAACCTTATAAAAAAACGAGATAACAACCTGGAAACTTATTATTTATTTGATAATTCTGGCAAACCAACGGTATACATTGCTGGAATTACTACCGAATCTGTTTTTGTGTATATAATAAGAGGCTATCATGAATATGACAAGCAATAGGGATAGTATCATATATTTCATCATTTTATTTTCCTCCTTGTCCTTGTGATTTGTTTTATGATTTGATAATACATGATAAATAGACAGACAACTATCATAATACAGTTAAAATTATGTTAATAATATGTAAAATTATGAAGTTAAAAAGGATAATTATAAGAAGTTCATTACAGGATCACATCATTATGAAAAAACTGCAGCATCTGTTGTTGATGTTGCAGTTTTTTGTTGAGGAAAATAAATGAATTTCTTTAATAGGAAGTACGCTCTACAAACTTTCTTTCCTTATGAACAAGATAGCCCTCCGGTCAGGAATTTAACTAACATACATTTTACAAGATGTTTACTGTTTCGTGTAGGATACATGCTCGGATAGTTGTTAAGATAAAATAAAACAGATGAGGGTTCAGAAGTCATCAAGAAATTGAAGAGCAAATATTATGGAACACTACTGGGAAGTGTGCTTAATAGAGTATAAGAATACAGAGGATTATATGAGGAGGCACAAATGAAAAGCTTAAAAACGAAACTAGTTCTATTTTCAACATTACTTGTATTAGCAGTTACTTTGATTATTGGTATTATTGCGATTTCTATCGGCCGTGGTGCGATTGAGGAGGAAGCGGAGTATTCTGTACTCCTATTAGCTGCTGAAAGTGCCAGACTGACAGAGAGTAGAATGGATGCTATGGTTTCCACCCTTACTATGATTTCAAAAAAAGCAGAGATCGCTAACATGGGTTGGGAGGTTAATCTGGAGTTATTATCGGAGGAATTGGCGAAAACCGATTTTATCGATATCGGGTATATCCTTCCGAATGGATATACTTATTATACGGATGGAACGGTTCGATTGATGAGCGACAGAACCTATGTTAAGAACGCCTTATCAGGGACCTCAAAGGTATCGGAGGTTATCATAAGTCGGGTTACCCGAAAGCCTGAGATAGAAGCAGCCGTTCCGGTATATCTGGACGGAGCAGTGATTGGTGCTATGATTGCCCGGATGGAGGCTGATTATCTTAGCGAGATAACAAACGATATCGGATATGGTGAAAAGGGTTATGCCTTTATGATGAATGGCTCGGGAACCATCATCGCACATCCGGATGCACAAAAGGTCATCGAGCGGTATAATCCGGCAGTAGAAGGTGACATTAATACTTTTCAGAAGATATTGCAGAATAAAACCGGTGTCATAAGCTATCAGGAAGGGGAAGAAATCTTATATGCCGGTTATGCACCCATCGCCGGAACAGATTGGTGCTTCATCGTGACTGCTAACCAACAGGAGGTAATGGCATCCATACCTAAGATGCTGCGCACGATAGTAATTGCTATGCTCTTAGTTTTTGCAGGTAGTCTAGTAGTGGTATATCTGGTGGAACGAAGGATAACAAAGCCGTTAATCGAGCTGACCAAACATTCTAAGAGGATAGGCAAACTTGATATTAGCGAGAATATTGATGTGAACTATCTGGGCCAGAGGGATGAGATTGGAACTTTATCAGGTGCATTCCAGAACTTGACTTTGAAGCTAAGAGATACAATTACAGCAATATCTGATTCTGCCAATCGAGTATCGGATACTGCACTCAGACTTACGGCTACCTCTCAACAATCCTCTCTTGTAGCAGATGAAATATCAAGAACGGTGGAAGATATTGCGAAAGGAGCAATGGAACAGGCAAATCATACGGAAGA
>JAQZBA010000430.1 GCA_029239365.1 Herbinix sp.
GATGAAGCCTTTATACTTTTGTATTATTGGGTGAATAAGGATGATATGGAGGAGACTTTTAAGAAAAATATAGATCTGTTGGAACTTGATATCGACGATTATACGCAGAGGTACACGATTCTTCATTCTATCTATTGTGATATAAAAGAACACTTCTCTGATCGGAGGGATCGGGTCGAATACTTCTTTAAAGCTCGTAATATCGATTTCTCAACTTATGCAGCCTTATCCGTTTTATGGGATTTTCATAATTATGATAACGATCTTAAGACTTATGAGGAATTCTTTGGCTCGATGGAGGAAGAGAAGAAGGTCAGAGCCTATGCAAAACTGATTGATTGTGAGGAGAGTATCACCATACCCCAGGAAAAGCTATGTACTCTGGCAGATTTAATTACATTCCTAGAAAGATCTCCTTATGACAATGAAGCAAAATGGGAAGCAATCAAGATATATCATAATCAGGAGGTCTATTATAACGAAGTAAATACCTTATTAACCGAGGTGGTGGAACTGCTTCATAGTCGGCACCAAGAAAGCATTGCTAAGCTGGAGAAGGCATTTTATGATTACTGGAGTGAATATCAGAACAAGAAAGACATCATCGATACCATTCGTGAGAAACTAAGCATCTCCTGGAAGGTCAGTAGGGAAGGTACGATATTCCTTCCGCACTTATTTCAGCCGTTTAGCCTGAGCTTATCGATTGATGAAGAGATTCCTACGAAGCCCGATGTCATTCGCATCGGTATCATGATGAATGAAAACTTTGTTTTGACCGGAAAGCGTATCAAGAAGGAGGACATCGTCAATATAGGCAAGCTGTTAAGTGATAAGAGCAAGGTGGATATTCTTGATTATGTAAGTAAGAAACCCGGTTACGGGAAGGAACTGGCCAATGAATTGCAGCTATCGACAGCAACTATCTCCTATCATGTCAATGCTCTGTTGAAGGAAGGATTGCTGAAGGCTGAGATCAGTACGAATAAAGTATATTACACCTTGAATCAGGAGGTACTGGCAGCGTATTTTAACGATCTCAAGAACTATTTCCTCAAGTAAGTGAGTGTTACAGGATTGCATTCAATCAGGATGCTCCGTTAGCGAGGCAATGGAAGATGCTTTCTGGAGTATCACAGAAAAATAGAATGAACCATGATTAGGATAAAATAACACATTGGATATTAGGAAACATATGAGGTAAACTACTTAGTAGAATAACGAAATTGTAGGAGGACCATATGAAGCAGAATTTGTCTCAGAATATAAATCCGGCCGACGCCAATCAGATTACCCGTGAGTATTTTGACTCCTTGTTAATTGAGATGCGTCATATTGACTCAGTCTTACCATCCACGACCCTTGAGTTATACGGTGAAACCTTTGCAACTCCGGTGATGACAGCAGCCTTATCGCATCTGAATAATTGTCATCCGGATGGAATGGTGGAGATGGCAAAGGGAGCAGCAGCAGCGAAGGCGGTTATGTGGACCGGTATGGGAGAAGAGTCTGAGCTGGAAGCAATCACTGCAACAGGAGCAAGAACGATTAAGATTATTAAGCCCCATGCAGATAATCAAAATATATACAGAAAGCTTGAACACGCTGAAAGCTGCGGATGTTTTGCGGTAGGTATGGATATTGATCATGCTTTTAACAGCAGAGGGCAATACGATACCGTGTTAGGTCTTCCGATGACCGGCAAGACGCTGGAGGAAATCAAGGATTTTGTTAAAGCGACAAAGCTGCCCTTTATCATTAAGGGAGTGCTGAGTGAGCAAGATACCTATAAATGTCTGGAAGCTGGGGTGAAGGGTATTGTGGTTTCTCATCACCATGGAATTCAAAGCTTCGCGATACCACCGCTTAAGATATTACCAAGGATTGCAAAGATTGTGGATAACACAATACCGATTTTTGTTGACTGTGGAATTACTAGTGGAATGGATGTGTTTAAAGCATTAGCCCTTGGTGCAACCGCAGTTTGTGTAGGGCGTGAGCTTATGACCTCTCTGAGTACAAGCGGTTCGGTGGGTGTTGAGAAGAGAATCAATGAAATAACGCAGGAGATGGCCGGAGCGATGGCGCGCACCTGTTCACCGGACATTAAGCATATCGATTCTTCTGTAATATGGCAGAGCTAATTCGACAATAAAATACAATCATTAAGATAAACCTATGGCTTGGCATAATTTAATCATTATGCTGAGTCATAGGTTTTCTTTCTACCAAATTTATAGTTGTATTCGCACCGGAGCTCCCAGGAGGATTCTGCCTTCTGTAACGATGGAATCGTAGGCAAGAATCTGAACCCCCTTATCCTTCGCAAGGTTTAATGCTTCTGCAAGCTTAGGATCTCGTATCTTATTCGGGGTGAAATAATCCACTCCCCTCATCTGGATTAGAAAGAAGATATAACCGGAATAGCCTTCTTCTACCGCCTTGATCATCTCGTAGATATGCTTCGTACCCCGCTCGGTAGGTGCATCGGGGAACATAGCAACTCCATCTGTCTCAAGGGTCACTCCCTTAACCTCGATAAATCCCTTTCGC
>JAQZBA010000092.1 GCA_029239365.1 Herbinix sp.
GCAGAAACAACGTTTCTTAGAGACAGCACAGGTTCCTACTAACTTAACTGTTGGTGCATCTGCAGAGGTTCAAGCAGATGAAGTTGCTGCAGTTATCGTTAAAGAAGCTGAAGTTGCATCTGTTATGCAGCCTACAGCAGCTGAATTCGGTGCAAGATACTGGGCAAATGTAGGTGCTATTGCAGCTGAGATCAGAAGCGGTGACTTAAACAAGGACAACGCTCAGGCTAAGTTAGATACCTTTGTATCGACCATGGTTGTTGAATAAGCTAGTTCAAGGAATACAGGTTAAATTGACCTACATTTGAATTGAATAGCTATCATTAGTTGAATGAATTTAGGCGGAATGTTCCGAAGTATAGGGGACATTCCGTTTCTATCATGAAGAATCGCTCATGATTCTTGTATTACGAGGAGGAAAACTATGGCCGAAATGAAGCAAAAACGATCCAATAAGCCTATATTCCTTGGAGATTACGGTTTTGGAACTGCATTTATGCATGGAAATTTAATTACTAAGCTATCTGCAATCATCTTTGGCTTAGGAAGCATCCTACATAAGCAGATTATTCGAGGACTTTTATATCTCGCTATGGAAATCGGATATTTTATATACATGTCCATCATTGGAATAAAGGCCCTGCAAGACTTAGTTACACTAGGAACGAAAGTTCAGGAAGAAGTATACAATGAGGCAAAGGGAATCTATGAATATGTGGTAGGCGATAATTCAATGCTTTTCTTGCTTTATGGCGTTGTTACCATCTTCGTTTCAGTATTATTCATAGCAATTCTTACTTCTTCGGTAAAAAGCGCATATGATTCAGAAATAAGAAAAACACTTGGCAAACCCATACCAAAATTTAGTGACGATATCAAGTCCTTAAGCAATAATAAGCTTCAAGCTACACTGTTAGCGATTCCGATTCTCGGTGTAGTTGCATTTACAGTAATACCGTTAGTTTTTAATATTTTCATTGCTTTTACTAATTATGATAAAGACCATCAGCCTCCAGGTAATTTATTTGACTGGGTAGGTTTCGATAATTTTGTTTCGATGTTTAAAACCGGAGGAGTCCTCGCTAAAACCTTCTGGCCGGTATTTCAATGGACCATCATTTGGGCGATATTCGCTACGTTTACATGCTATATTCTAGGTATGCTGTTAGCGATTGTCATTAATCGTGAGGGAACCCGGGGTAAAGGTTTCTGGAGATTTTTATTTGTATTATCTATAGCAGTACCGCAATTTGTATCTTTACTAACGATGAGAACTATCTTTAATACCAATGGTCCGGTTAATTCGTTGCTACGTAGCCTTGATGTTATCGGTGTAACAGAATCTATTCCCTTTCTAACGGATGGATCGATTGCTAAGATAACAATTATTTGCATTAATATCTGGATCGGTGTACCTTTTACGATGTTAAGTACCACAGGTATTCTTAATAATATTCCGAAGGATCTATATGAAGCAGCGAAGGTAGACGGCGCCAATTCAATTGTAACCTTCTTTAAGATTACCTTGCCCTATATGCTGTTTATTACGACCCCGACTCTAATCACTGCATTTGTGGGAAATATAAATAGCTTTAATGTTATTTATCTGTTGACCGGTGGAGGTCCTGAATCGATTGACTTCTATTATGCAGGAGAGACGGATCTGCTTGTAACCTGGCTTTATAAGTTAACAATTACGAATAAGGACTATAACTTAGGCTCTGTTATCGGTATTATAGTATTCGTAACTCTAGCGACCTTCTCGCTGTTAACTTACCGTCATACAGCATCCTATAAAGATGAGGAGGCGTTCCAATAATGAAAAACTATACAATCAAATCCGGTCGTTTGAAAAAATTCATCACGAATTCAATCGTTCATATTGGCTTGGCCATTGTTGGCTTAATCTGGGTTCTCCCGATTTTTTTCGTAATCTTAACCTCTTTTAGAGAAGAGGGAGGTACCTATAAGAGCTACATTCTGCCAAGAGGATATACACTTGATAATTATAAAGGTCTGTTTAATCAGACCGGTAGCTTAGTATTTACTCAATGGTTAACGAATACCTTGATCGTTGCTGTTGCATCCTGTATTCTGGCAACGTTTTTTGTATTATGTGTATCCTATGTCTTATCCAGACTACGTTTTAGAATGAGAAAGAAGCTGCTTAATATTGCGCTAATCCTCGGAATGTTTCCAAGCTTTATGTCCATGATCTCAGTTTATTATATCTTAAAGGGTTTCGGCTTTCTGGAGTCTGGTCAGCTGAAGCTAGCGGCATTAGTCTTAGTCTATTCCTGTGGTGCCAGCTTGGGCTTCTATATTGCGAAGGGCTTTTTTGACACCTTGCCCAGAACAATTGATGAGGCTGCCTGTATCGATGGTGCTTCCAAATGGAAGGTATTTACCAAGATTACGATACCGATGTCCAAGCCAATTATCGTCAATACATTATTGATTTCCTTTATGGCTCCTTGGGTGGATTATATCTTTGCTAAGGTTATCCTGGGACAGGATCGTAAATATTTCACGGTTGCTATCGGACTTTGGAGCATGCTTGAGAAGGAATTTATTGAATATTACTACACTACCTTCTTTGCCGGCTGTGTAATCATATCCATTCCGGTTGTTATTCTATTCCTATTTACACAACGTTTCTATGTAGAAGGAACCTCCGGAGCAGTTAAGGGTTAATAAATAATTAAGAAAACATTCAAGACAGTTAAAGGCTAATAAATATTTAAGAAAATGCAACATGTAGATTTTCTTAAATCATGTAGAAGGGGAGAGGTACTGGTATATGTCATAACAGTACTTCTTTCTATAGGTAAGCTTGAAGGAAATTCTTCATTACAATGGATAGAAATACTAAGTTTGCGGGTTGTGAGAAAGGGGTTTTTATGAGGAAGAAATGGCATTTAATGATTGGCATAATGATTGTAGGTGCATTAATACTTGGTGGGTGCTCTAAATCAGACCCGAAGACGGATACAGCAACTCCGGGAGGTAATGAGGCTCAGGAGAGTGTGACTACGGTTGCACCGACTGCGGCACCGACAGCCGAGGTTGTTAATAATGCAACAGAGATACCGTATGCTTATGAGCAGGAGTTAAATATTCTCAGTGATAACTACAGAAATTATTATGAGATCTTTGTTTACTCTTACTGTGATAGTGATGGAGACGGAATCGGAGATTTTAACGGAATTATTTCTAAATTAGACTATATTAACGATGAGATGGGCTTTAACGGAATTTGGCTAATGCCGATTATGCCTTCAACCACGTATCATAAGTATGATGTGTTGGATTATTATGATGTTGACCCGGAATATGGGACTCTAGAGGATTTTAAGAAGCTGGTCGATGAATGTGAGAAGAGAGATATCAAGCTGATTATTGATTTTGTATTCAATCATACTTCAGCGCAGCACCCTTGGTTTACCCAGGCCATAGATTATCTGGAGACCTTAGGGGAGGGGGAAGAGCCTGACCCTATGGTGTGTCCGTATGTTGAATATTATCATTTTACAAGAGAGTATAACGGAAGTGATGATTATCATAAAGCAGGAAGCTCCGATTGGTATTATGAGTGCGTGTTCTGGGATCAGATGCCGGATCTTGCGCTAGAGAGTCCTGCGGTTAGAGGCGAGCTTGAGAAGGCAGCAAAGTACTGGCTGGATTTTGGCGTGGACGGCTTCCGTCTGGATGCTGCCAAGGAGTTCTATACCGGTGAGACCGGTAAGAATGTAGAGGTGCTTCAGTGGTTTGGAGATTATGTAACCGGGATCAAGCCGGAGGCATATATCGTCGGAGAGGTATGGGATGAATTCAATGCGATCACAACGTATTATACCAGTGGTGTGACTAGCTTCTTTAACTTCCCATTGTCTCAATATGATGGAATTGTGATCAATACCGTAAGAAAATTAGGGATTGGATCTGCCTCCTCTATGAGCAAGAATTTAATCAAGATGCAGGATGCATATCGTACCAGTAATCCGGGATTTATTGATGCTCCATTTATCAGTAATCATGATACTACTAGAATCTCTGCCATGTGCGTAAATGATGAACAGCAGATGAAGATGTCCGCCGGTCTGTTATTAACCATGGGAGGTAATCCTTTTGTGTATTATGGAGAAGAGATCGGCATGAACAGCTCCGGCAAAAAGGATGAGAACAAACGTCTGCCAATGCAATGGTCAACCGATGGTTCCGGAATGACCTTAGGACCGGTGAATGCGGATGCAGTAGAGCAGAAATTCCCTACGGTGGAGGAGCAGTTAACCAATCCACTATCCCTTTTGAACTATTATAAACGGGCAATCAGAATCCGTAATGAGAATCCGGAGATTGCAAGAGGAAAGCTTACCATGATCGAGGCGTTGACGGATAAGAATGTCTCTGCATTAGAGAAGGATTATGAAGGCAGCAAGCTTGTAATTATTTCGAATATTAATAAGGAAGCTGCAACGGTGAATCTGAAATCAGCGGGTTATGATAAGCTAAGCATTAGAGGCTATCTTACCGTAGATGGAAGTGAGATTACACTTACGGAGGGTGTATTGAACATGCCTCTTTATTCCATTGTAATCTTAAAATAATCTTGCTTAGCATACTAAGATAAACAGAATAAGAGAGATAATGTGCTTCCCGGGATGCAATATACGGCATCAATCTGTTGGGGAGGAGCGTTATCTCTCTTTCTGATTACTATTCCTATTAAATCCTTTAATAATTACTTTCTGGTAGCCATCATTTTCTTAATCATTTCAAATTGTGCTTTTTCTTTCGGAGTCATATTCCTGGTCAGAATATCAATCATCAAGTCACTTTCATCCTTTGAGAAGGTGAGATTCTGCTCCTGAAGCCGTTTGTTCGTTGTCATTAACAAAGGTAATAATTTATCCATCGGTTTTCCTTCAGCTTCCTTCATTAATTCTATGAGAATTGTAAGCTTTCGGGGATCAATATTGTTTAGCCTCGGGTTATTGGTCCAAGAAGTATCAGCCATTGTCGTGCTCCTTACTATCATCAGATTTGCTATTATTATCATATGACATTGTATTTAAAAGCATTCTTATGTTTTCGAAGTTGCTAAGTTGTTCCGGGGGTACCATATTCTTCAGCATTTCAAACATAACATTGTTCTGGGTAGAGGAACTGTCCTTGCCTTGTGTATGGTCCCCGCTGTCGCGGGAAGCAGTATCGTCTGATTGTGGATCTTCAGAGTTTGTTGCATTAAAGATAGATTCGAAGCTTGAACCTGTGAAATTACCTGTGACTGTATCGGTATCATCTCCACCTTCTCCATCGGAGAAAGGAAAGCCACCGAATTCCTGCATAGTTTTCATGGCACTCATCATATTATTGTACATTTCGAACATTCTTTTAATGTTAAATATATTCAGAATGCGGTCTATCATATCTCTTTCCTTACCCTCACATAAAGGGCGGATACTGTTTAATAGACCTTCAAAATCGATACTCAAACTTTCGGAACCACAGGCAACCATACTATTGCGGCCGGACAAATTGTTCAGACTTCCCATAAGATCCAGAATCTTAGTGAAGAATTCCATTCGGATTTTGGTCATGGAATCGAAGTATGGTAGGGTTGCCTTCATTATCTCAGCGGTGTGTAAATAGTTTTGGTTTGCCATAGCTTCTCCCATTATACATACTCAATACAGTATATTCACGAGACCACGAAAAATGCACTAAACTGCCGATGGATCTTACAAGTCAGAATAGTTAATCTAGGGGAAAGGTTTATTCACTCTGAAGTTCAAAGGACTGCTTAACCCCATCCATATTAACAGTTACTGTATAAACGGTATCTTCATTTGGAAGAGCACCGCCTTTTCCGCCGGATCTTATTTTGAATATTTTTGTATCAATCGGATGCTCTGTAGTGTATTCTTCGGACCTATTCCCTGCTTCCACCGGTGATTCATATCCGAATTCAAATAATCGAACAGAGGATAAATCGGAGAGCTCACCTTGATAAGTTAGAATAAATATTTCTTCAGATTCGCTATCCACACTAAGAACACCTTTATTCTCTGTAAAGGTAACCTTGGCATTTACAATATATTCTGCTTTCCAGCTCTCATTTTCACCCTGATAATTATAATAATGCCTTACGACATCCTTGTTCGAACAGCCTGTCAGAAGCAATAAAATGAATAGTAACGATAATATCATCCATTTTCTTTTCCTCATGGTGACAATCCCCCTTCTTGGTCATACTGATTAAGATTATTATAAACCAATTTATGTCAAATGACTATCGAGTTAAGCAAATTGTAAGATTATATTAATCTTAGGTCATTGCGAAACAGAATGATTTTTGCAATTGTATACACAGTAAGTACCATTCCTACGCTCCAACGCTTCCTGTGGGCTTAACTTCCGCTTCGGAACAGTACTTACTGTGTATACAATTCATATAAGTTATGAGTTTCGCAATCACCTATTATATTAATCTATTCAGGAGGAATCGACGATGAGATGCTGAACTGAAACAAAAGCTTATTAGAAAGAAGGCAAGGACAACGAGCACCATACACACAGTTTGACTGGCATCTCGGGGATCTGAGCGTCAAATTGTGTATTATATGGTGAGTATTGTCCTTGCCTTTTGCTTTCGTAGCTAACTTTGAGTTTCTTATAATTGAATATTTAGATAATTAATTCGGGTAGATGAGATTATCATCCGTTGCCTGATAGAGAATCTCGTCAAGGAAGTGCTTTGCATAATATTTGGCTAAATCAAGATTCATATCAGAATAGTTACCACAATTCTCAGGGGTAGCACCCGGAATATCTCCGATGAAATCGCGGATGAATTCATAGGTTTCAATTATTAAGGGAAGTACATCCTTTGATTCGTAATCTCCTCCTAACAGTAGATAAAATCCGGTTCGGCAGCCCATCGGTCCGAAATATATTACTTTATCCGCATATTCAGCATGATTACGTAGAAAAGTTGCAGCCAGGTGCTCAATAGTATGCATCTCCCCAGTCATCATAACCGGATCAAAGTTCGGGCGGGTCATACGGATATCGAAGGTGGTGATGGTTTCGCTACCGATGTTATCTTTGCGGGAGACATAAATGCCTCGGAGTAATTTCATATGATCTATGGTAAAGCTTGCGATTTGTTTCATTTGGTTACCTGCCTCTCCCTGTTAAGTGTATTAAATTGCAGCATGTTAGCTGCGGGCTAATTAAAATAAATCATTAACTTGTATCAAGATTATAGCATAGATAAAAGGATTTGTGGATTCTATATTTGAATTATTGGTATGCCAAAGTCAGAAATTTAGTAATATGGAAAGGAGTATCAGAATTAGAATAGTGTTTGAATGGAATAGGATAGAGAAAATTGGAAAATAAAAGCAGAAATCACTAAAGTAATTTCCGATTTCTTCCGATAAAGTAGCCAAGATGCATTTTACCAAAAGAAGATAGATGATTGATAAACATAGCAATATGAACACTATACTAAAAAAGTTCCTGGCACTGGGATTACAATTTGATTCTATGAATAATTTTGATGTATATAAGGAGGTTGCGATGAAAAAAGTACATGTAATAATATTACTAATGATATGTTTGATGATATTTTCAGGATGTCAGAAGCAAATGAAAGAACCGGCTTATCCAAAACTGGATTTGCCTGAAACAGGTTCCGTGGAATCTCCTGATGCTACCTATATCCTTGGAGATCAACTGACGGACGAGATGCAGAAAACCCAAACAATTCTTACTTATAAGTTTGTTGCACCTGATAGTGAAAAAATTCGTCAGCACTTAGAAGAACAGTTTGATACTACCGATCCCTTTTCCAATGATGGAAGTAGAAATTATTCGGCTTCCGAAAATATAGTATTAGAAATTGATGACAGCAATGGATTTTGGACTTACACCAATAAGGCGATTCAGGAAAATGTTTATCAACCTGTTCCATCGAGAATAAGCAAAGATGAATGCAAATCACTAGCAATTGATATTGCAAAGATTCATGAGGTGGATCTGGACATGTATAGCGATATTGTTGTTATTCCGGTTGAGTATTCCAAGGCGCCTTCGGAGAATGGCACGGTGTCTGACCCAGTAGAGATAGCATATGAAGTATATTTCTATCCTGTTATAAGCGGCAGAAGTGTCTATGGATTATCAAGATTTGTGGTATCTTTTGATGGGGATGGGAATGTAGCAGGCATAAAAAAACAGTATAAGGATATCGTTCCTTATGAAGAGGAAACTACGATCAGTCTGGACGAAGCTGTTAAAAAGCTTGAAGCCGGAGAAGTCTCGATAAACGTGGATACAATATATGAACAGGCAAAAATAACGGATTATGATATTGTTTATTATGCTGATGCTAGTTCCATTAATGAACAGCCTTACTTGCAGCCGATTTACTATCTGGAGGGAACCGTTTCGGGAAGTGAAGTAGGACGATATATTTCAAAGGAAACCGGTGAAGTAGGAGACAATAGCTTTACAGCTCTAGTTCCTGCCCTTCAAAATCAATAATAGAAAGCGGTTATAGAAGAGTTTCCGTAGGTTAAGTGTGCCTGCGGAAACTCTTTCTTATCCTATCCTAGGTATCTGTCATTCTGATAAAATACTTTATTTACCTGAGCTTGAATGCAAAAACTATGATACTATTTGGGTTGTAAGAAATTACGGAATATGGTAAAATAACTAACAATGACCTCTCTAAACGATATTAAGAAAAGGACATTGTTAATTTTTTTGGTTTGATTAATCTTAAATATTAATTAGGATAAATGTTGAAAATAACATAAAAGGTTAGAGGATAAAAATATGATTGATAGTATAATTTTCGATTTGGACGGAACTCTATGGGATTCGACAAAAGAGGTTGCCATGGCCTTTAATCAGATACTAATCAAAAGGCATCCTGAGGTGAAGGAGGTTGTAACTCCCGATCGGCTTCAGGAACTGTTTGGAATGCCTCTTGATGAAATTGCAGTGAAGCTTTATCAGAGTGTACCGGCGGAGCATGCGATCATGGTAATGAAGGAATGCTGCGATTATGAATGCGACTATCTAGCGGAGCATGGTGCGACGCTTTATGATAATTTGGAGCAGGTTCTTGAAGAATTATCGAAGAAATATAAGCTCTTCATTGTTAGTAATTGCCAGGAGGGCTATATCCAATGTTTCTTTCATGCATATCCGCAGCTAGAGAAGTATTTCCTTGATTACGAGTATCCGGGTCGCTCCGGTAAGCTGAAAGCGGATAATATCCGTCTGGTCATAGAACGTAACGGGTTGAATAATCCAATCTATGTCGGAGATACCCAGGGTGATGCAACTGCAGCTGGGGCCGCAGGTGTTCCCTTTATCTTTGCCGGATATGGTTTTGGTGACGTTAAGGAGTATGCCGGCGTCATAGCTTCACTTACCGAATTAACGAAATTAGTAGACGGTAAGCATTGACATTTCCCGGCATTCTTTATATATTGGATGATATAGATTTGATTGATACTTGCAGGATTCTGACGAGGAAGTGCTTGGCTCAGAGTCTTGACTAATTGATAGGATGTGGATTATATGCTGGATGGAAAAAAATCATTATTTAGCGGAATGCAGGCAACCAATACCCTTACCCTAGGTAATTATATGGGAGCTTTAAGAAATTGGGTAGATTTTGAGGACGAATATGAGACCTTTTATTGTGTAGTTGATATGCATTCTATTACGGTTCGCCAAGACCCGGCTGAACTTAGGAGAAGAGCAAGAGCGTTATTGACGCTCTATATTGCTGCAGGGCTGAATCCTGAGAAGAACTGTATCTATTATCAGTCTCATGTATCCGCTCATGCGGAATTAAGCTGGATCTTAAATTGCTTCACCTATATGGGTGAATTGAATCGTATGACCCAGTTCAAGGATAAATCAGCTAAGCATACAGATAATATCAACTCGGGTTTATATACTTATCCGGTTCTTATGGCGGCGGATATCTTATTATTCCAGTCCGATATCGTTCCGGTTGGAGTGGACCAGAAGCAGCACATTGAGATTACCCGTGATATCGCAGAACGCTTTAACACGATCTATGGTGATGTATTCACAATTCCTGAGCCTTATTTAGGCAAGCAAGGTGCAAAGATTATGAGCCTTCAGGAGCCGGAGAAGAAGATGTCTAAATCCGATGAGAATGCCAACGCTACGATCTTCCTAATGGATGATCCGGATACTATAATCCGTAAATTTAAGAGAGCAGTTACCGACTCGGATAACACGATCCGATCTACGGAAGAGAAGCCCGGTATCAAAAGCCTAATTGAGATTTATTGTATTGCAACCGGCAAGACGATAGCTGAGACTGAGAAGGAATTCTCCTCTGCCGGCTACGGTGATTTCAAGCTTGCAGTTGGTGAATCGGTAGTAAGTATGCTGAAACCAATCCAGGATGAATTCCATCGTCTTGAGAAGGAAAAGGACTACATTGATGGAATTATCAAGGGGAATGCCGAGAAGGCTAATTATTATGCAACGAAAACCCTTCGTAAGGTTCAGAAAAAGGTAGGCTTCCCGGAGAGAATCAGATAAGCGGATAGAAGTAAGAAAAGACCGTTCATAACAATTGTTCGTTTCAGGGTGGATGCTCAGTCCCTCTGGTTCGGACAATTTTCACGTCTGAATGAACACAGGTCAGTATTAAACGGGTTGCTAAGATGGATAGATGTAAGGTAGAGGAGAGATGAAAATTATGAAGATAGTATTTCTTGAGACAGATACGCTTGGGGATGATGTTGATTTATCAATGTTCGACCGTTTAGGTGAGGTTATAAAATATCCCTGCTCTAAGTCGGAGGAGAATACGAAGCGATGCGAGGAAGCGGAGATTATTATCGTTAACAAGGTGCCTATGAATGAAGAAACTTTACGATTAGCCAATAATCTTAAGCTTATCTGTATTACGGGAACCGGTACGAATATAGTGGATTTTAATTATACGAATAGCCGGAATATCACAGTGACCAATGTCAAGGGATATTCCACCCATTCCGTGGTTCAGCATACCTTTGCCCTGTTCTTCTATCTATATGAAAAGCTTAGCTATTATGACAGCTTTGTAAAAAGCGGAGACTACATTCGTTCTGATATCTTCAGCCATTTTATCATGAAGTTTCATGAGCTTTCGGGTAAGACTTGGGGTATTATCGGACTTGGTGAGATCGGTAGAGGCGTTGCAGAGGTTGCGAAGCAGTTCGGGTGTCATATTCTCTATTATTCAACCTCCGGCAAGAATTCCAACCCGAATTATAGACAGGTTGATCTGGATACACTGCTTAGCGAGTCCGATGTAGTATCCATTCATGCACCATTAAACGATATGACCAAGGACCTAATCGGAGAGAAAGAACTTCATAGAATGAAGAAGACAGCTATTCTTCTTAATCTTGGCAGAGGTGCGATAATAAATGAACACGCGTTAGCGAAGGCATTAATGGAGGACTGGATTGGTGGCGCAGGTCTGGATGTACTTACGGTGGAACCTATGATTGCAAGCAATCCGCTAATCCGGGTGCAGGATAGCACGAAGCTGTTGATTACACCTCATATAGCCTGGGCAACGGTGGAAGCAAGACAGAGGGTTACGGAAGAGGTATATCAGAATATTGTAGAATTCAGTAATAATAAAGAAAGAAATGTTGTGAGACAATAA
>JAQZBA010000093.1 GCA_029239365.1 Herbinix sp.
ATCCTGTAAAATTGAAATAATTTATAGGAGGAATATCGATGAAAAAGAAGTTTTTTATACTATTAGGTATATGCTGTATATCATTATTTGCTTTTAGTGCTTGCGCAGCAGATGATGATCTGAATAACTCTGTAACCGATGATGATAATGACACAGATGATGCAGATATTACAACTAGGCCGGGAACAGGTACTAATAATGGAACCACAGGCGGAACCGGAACAACCGGTGCCACTAACGGAACAGGAACGACAGGTGGTACCAATGGTGGAACAACCGGAACGACTGGTGGTACAACCGGTACTAATGGCGGTACCACAGGTGGAACTGGAACCACAGGTGGCACTACAGGTGGAACAGGAACTACTGGCGGCACTACAGGTGGAACAGGACGTTAAGGATAAAAATAAGACAAGTCTTTTTGGACTTGTCTTTTTTATCGTATAGAAAATTGCGAAGTGTCAGCATGCTGACTCTCTGTTCTGCTATAATTGGCTTACTTTAGATTTAAGTATTCTTTTTAGCACATGTTTTACAGATCCCGGTGATTTGGATCTGATGTTCTTTGATAATAAAACCCTCTTCCTCCATCGCATTTTCTAATGCATGGATTGGGCAGCCGGGAAGGTCAAAGATCCTCTTGCAGTCATCACAGATTACAAAATGCTTATGTTCCTTACTATCCGCCTTGATTATATAAAAAATCTCATTGTCATTAAGATGGTACTTATCGATCAGATTCTGATTAAGAAGAGAGTCAATATTACGATAAATCGTTGATTTGGCTATTTTGGGCAAAGTTAATACCACCTGGGAGTAAACCTCATTAATTGACATCGGACGGTCAGCATCCCGAAGTATGGATAATATTAATTGTTTTTGCCTGGTATTTCTTTGACTCTCCATTTTTGATGCTCCTTTATTTCACAGAACCGGTTTATTTTTTGATTATTTCATATAAATAACAAGCACGATGATTATGTATTATTTCTCTGATTTGTTGCATTTTGATCCTTGTAGCTAACCTTTGAGACGAAATATTGTCTTTCTCAATGATAGCTATGATCCGAGGAAGGTCTAGCTTCTGAAAACAATAATCTATTACGGCAGTTGTACTTTCAGTTGCATATCCTCTACCTTGGTAGTCCGGATCGAGTAGATATCCTAATTCATAGACTTCTTCCTGGTTTAGAAGCTTGTATTCAATCCCACATCTTCCGATCAATCGATTGTTTTCTTTGGTGAAGATACCCCATAAACCGATACCATAGAAGTGGTATATATTCTTAATATATGCTTCTAGCTTCTCTTTCTCAACCATAATATCGCCGCTATAATCCTCAAGATACTTTCGAACCTCAGTCTTATTGCAGATATCGCATAATACGCTTATATCCTCCGGAGCAAGCTCTCGAAGTATTAGATGTTCTGTGGTTACAATGGTTGCAGGTTGCATATGGGCATGCTGGTATACCATATTGATAAATTGATAATCCACCTCATCAAAGCCCTCTACTAATATTGCGGCTTGGCTTAGGTCCTGATTGCCTGAATTCGGGTTAAGGAAGCCGATGGATGTGATACCTGCTGCAGTAGCAGCAGTAACTCCATTGTAGGAATCCTCGATTACGATACACTCCGAAGGCTCCACGCCTAATTGCTTTGCTGCTGCCAGGAATACATCCGGCGCTGGCTTTGGATGTGCTACGGTTGTTCCTGATATGTATCCATCAAAGATCTCTTCGATTTGTAGAAATTGCATGACTTCCTTAATGCTGGGACCGGAGGATGAGGAGGCGATGATCATTTTAATTCCATGCTTATGAAGATCTTTCATTAAATCAACAATATAAGGGATAGGTTCATAACCTTCGGTTTTGGTAAGATAATCTTTGCATTCTTCATTGGCATGAAGAAGCTCCTCAGGGGTAATATTCATAGAAAAGTCTTCCACCATCCTCTGGCACATGTGATAGGTAGTGGTTCCAATAAATTGGTATGCATAATCAATCGAGATATCGACATTATATTTTTGTAAGGCTAGGATGGCAGCACGGGCATGCTGAGGCTCGCTATCAATAATAACACCATCCATATCAAATAATACGGCTTTTAGCAATTTGTAATCCTCCATATAACACTTTTATACTGTCTCTTCCGAATGGCTCAAAACCCCGGAAGAACAAGGAGTTTACACCTATGTGCTGACATCACACTAACTTCGGGGATGATGTTTAAGTATCATTTTTATAGTATACATCTTTTTCAACTGCCTTTCAAGCTTGCAATTCGCCATAAACTGAAGCATAATAAAATAGCGGAATGTTATTACAATCCGCTATTTTCGATCAAGAATCTTCTCAAAGAAAAGCCCCGCTAAAAACCATACAGGTGCATAATCCAGTCGAATGACTCCTTTGTAATTAAGCTTTGCTTTGCTGTAATCCCATGGACATGCACCATGTTTTTTTAAGAACACACCGGTGGCGAATTCTCCAATATAGATAAAAAATGCATAAACACCTCCTCGAAGCAGTGCACTATGGGTTTTTAGCTTTTTGCAAATGGGAGTAAGGCAGGCAGCCATTCCGTAGATAGGAAACATCCATACGGAGGTATGGCAGGATAGAGTCTTGTCGGTATGCTTTCTCAGGGAATCCAGTCCTGTCCAGAAGCATTCCATGCACCATCCGCAGAGCCCGCAGATAATAAAGTTTTGAATGTATTTTTTCATAAGAATAGTATTCATGAAAATTAGAGAACTATGCAATCATTAATAAATTTAAGTTAGAATTAAGGAAGGCGGAACCAATGGAGATTGAACGCAAATACCAAGTGAAAGCATTACCGGAGAACTTATCACAGTATAAAAGTAAGACAATTGAACAGGGATACCTGTGTCATAATCCCACAATTCGAATTCGGAAGAGCAATGAGGATTACATTCTTACTTATAAATCAAAATTTGGACTGGAACCGGTTGATGAAAACGGCCCATCTGTGAATAACGAAGTTGAGCTTCCGTTAACGGAAGAAGCATATCTGAATTTGAGAAATAAAACCGATGGTAATATGGTTTATAAAACCCGTTATCTGATCCCACTCTGGGATGGATTAGTTGCAGAACTTGATGTGTTCGAAGGGATTCTTACAGGACTAATTATCGTTGAAGTAGAATTTCCTGATCTGAAGAGCGCGAATATCTTTCAACCGCCTGCCTGGTTTGGCAAGGATTTATCGAGTGATAAGCGCTTTACGAATTATCATTTATCAAAGCTGTCTGACTTGGAAGAATTGTGCTAAGAATGATATCGGATAGGCTGTGAAGGTTTGAATATACTATTCTTATGGGAGAAATGCAGATGTAGCAATCGGATATTAGCAGTTTGCAATATTCTCCTATCACATGTGCTGGACTATGTTTGGCATATGCATCATGATTATGGAATGGAGGATTACTATGCCGAAGGACAGTCAACCTGATAATAAGAAGGCAAGAGTGGAAAAAGCGAATTATCAGACTCCGATCACGAAGGAAAATCAAAATCAGAATAAGAATGCAAAAAAGCAATCAGTTAAGCAAAATGATGTATAATCAGGAGGTGCAATATGGCAAAAGCAGGAATGAGAAGACCTGATGTTACCGAGCCTCATGGCACGGAAGGTCGGCAAAGAATGCATATACAAAAGAATGAAGAGGAGCCGGTTCCGGAGATACAAGGTAAGGCAAAGGCAGGACATGAGAAAGCGAAGCCTATCGGTGACCGACAGTATGGCAATGATAAATGATCCCGATAAGATTTTTGAGGATATTACGCAACATCTGCTGGCGGATGAGAAGCCATCCTTATATATCGAGGAGTTGGATAAACAAAGCTTCTTTCGTGAATATCCATTCATAGTTCTACATCAGCTCAAGGCTACCGAACAATCTCCCAAATTTCATCCGGAGGGTAGTGCATGGAATCATACGATGATGGTTCTTGATGAAGCTGCAAATGTCCGCACGCGAAGCAGTAACCCTAAGGTGCTCTTATGGTCTGCGTTACTTCATGATATTGGCAAGCCTTCAACTACACGCAACCGCAAAGGGAAAATCACTTCTTATGACCATGATAAGATAGGGGAAAGTCTATGTATCGAATTCTTGCAATATTTTAATCAAGAAGCCTCCTTCATTGAAGCGGTTTCCGCTATGGTTAGATACCACATGCATATGTTATATGTACTAAAAAAGCTTCCTTATGCGGATGTGAAAGGTTTAATAAGAAGAACAGATGCAGAAGAGCTAGCGTTACTTTGCCTTTGTGATCGTTTGGGAAGAACGGGGGCTGATAGGAGTGAAGAAGAGAATGAGTATCGGGAATTCTTGCAGTTGCTTCGCAAGCTTACCTGATAGTGCAAATGAAATCTGATCTAAGAAAATGATAAATAAATTAAAATTATCCGGGCTTGTTATGTATGATTCTTGTATAGTTATGCAATTGACTTAGGTAAATATAAGTTGATAAAAAATTTAACAAGAAAGTTCACAAACAAGCCCGGTTTTACTCTGAAATCGTTGAAATTACATATATGTGGTAACTTTTTCTAGGTAATAGGAAGAAATACTGTTTGGAATGCGCTTTCACGAAAATATTGCTGGATTTTTTGATATAAGTACTTTATAATGAGAGCTAAATATTTATTATTATTAGCATTTATGTATAAAGAAAGAGGTTAATCATTATGGCTGAAAACTATATATATACGATCGTAAAGAAGGAAAGTCTTGCGAATTCTATTTATCTAATGGATGTAAAAGCACCTCGTGTAGCGAAAAGTTGTTATCCGGGACAGTTCGTCATCGTTAAGATGGATGAAAAGGGCGAGAGAATACCATTAACAATTTGCGACTATGATCGTGAAGCCGGAACTGTCACTATCGTATTTCAAGCACTCGGATCCTCAACACAGTTGATGGCTACCTTCGAAGAGGGAGAGGCTTTCAGGGACTTTACCGGTCCGTTAGGTCATAAATCAGAGCTGATTGATATGCAGAGGGAAGAAGTATTAAAAAAGAAGATTTTATTTGTCGCAGGTGGTGTTGGTGCAGCACCGGTATATCCACAGGTTAAGTGGATGAAAGAGAACGGCTATGATGTAGACTGTATCATAGGAGCAAGAAATAAGGACCTGATTATACTTGAAGACAGAATGAGACCATTTACAGAAAATCTATACATAACTACCGATGACGGATCGTATGGCTTTAAGGGTAATGTTAATGACTGTATCAAAGACCTAGTGAATAATCAAGGAAAGAAATATGACCTTGTAATAGCAATCGGTCCGATGATCATGATGAAATTTGTATGTATCTTGACAAAAGAATTAGGAATTCAGACAATCGTAAGTATGAATCCGGTTATGGTAGATGGTACCGGTATGTGTGGTGCCTGCCGTTTAACCGTTGGTAATGAAGTGAAGTTTGCTTGCGTGGATGGTCCGGAATTCGATGGTCATATGGTTAATTTCGATGAGGCAATGAAGAGACTTCAGATGTATAAATCGGAAGAGGGAAAGGTTGTCCTTCGCCAAAAGGAAGGGCCTACTCATCATCATCCCGGTTGTGAGTGTCACGAGGAGACCAGTAATAACTAGAAAGCATCAATGGGTATGAAGATGTTTATGACTGCATAATTCGAGGTGTAAACTGTAGCTATAGATTACAGATAGATTATGTTATTGCCGTACGACGGTGTATGGAGGAATAAAGAATGGACGTATTAAAGAAAGTACCAGTAAGAGAGCAGGATCCTAAAGTTAGAGCTACTAATTTTACTGAAGTATGCTATGGCTATAATCTGGAGGAAGCGATGGAAGAGGCTTCTCGTTGCATACAGTGTAAGAATGCAAAATGTATTGCCGGATGTCCGGTAGCCATTGATATTCCTGCATTCATTAAGGAAATAAAAGATGGCAACACGGAAGAAGCCTTCAAAGTAATCAGTAAATTTTCCGCACTCCCCGCAGTATGCGGACGGGTATGTCCTCAGGAATCTCAGTGTGAGGAGAGGTGTATTCGTGGTATCAAAGGGGAACCGGTATCCATAGGTAAGTTGGAGCGCTTTGCAGCAGACTGGGCAAGAGAGAATAATATCAGGCCGGAGATGCCACAGGAGAAGAACGGACGAAAAGTTGCCGTAATTGGAGCAGGTCCAGCAGGTCTTACTTGCGCAGGTGATCTTGCGAAGATGGGTTATGAGGTAACGATTTTTGAAGCACTTCATGAGCCCGGTGGTGTCCTTGTGTATGGTATTCCGGAATTCCGTCTTCCGAAAGAAACAGTGGTAAAGACTGAGATCGATAATGTTCGTGCTCTTGGAGTAACGATTGAGACTAACGTTGTAGTAGGTAAATCCATTACGATAGATGAACTGATGGAAGAGGAAGGCTTTGAAGCAGTATTTATTGGTTCAGGGGCTGGACTTCCTAAGTTCATGGGTATCCCGGGTGAGAATGCTAATGGAGTATTCTCAGCGAATGAATACCTGACCCGCAGCAATTTGATGAAGGCTTTTGATTCCAGTTATGATACTCCGATTATTGCCGGCAACAAGGTAGCAGTCGTTGGTGGTGGAAACGTAGCAATGGATGCGGCTAGAACAGCATTAAGACTTGGAGCCCAGGTATATGTAGTATATCGTAGAGGTGAGGCTGAGCTTCCGGCTAGAGTAGAAGAGGTTCATCATGCTAAGGAGGAGGGAATCATCTTCAAGCTGTTAACAAACCCTAAGGAAATCCTCGTGAATGAGAATGGTTGGGTTTGTGGTATGCGTTGTGTCACGATGGAATTAGGTGAACCGGATGAAAGCGGAAGAAGAAAACCGGTAGAAAAGCCGGATTCAGATTTTGTATTAGAAGTTGATACGGTTATCATGTCTTTAGGTACAAGCCCTAACCCTTTAATCTCATCTACAACAAAAGGCTTGAATACGAATCGATATAAGTGTATTATAGCAGATGAAGAGACTGGTTTGACATCAAGGGAAGGTGTGTTTGCCGGTGGAGATGCAGTGACAGGCGCAGCTACCGTAATACTTGCAATGGGAGCAGGTAAAGCAGCAGCTGTAGGTATTGATAACTATTTAAAATCTAAATAACGAAAGAGAATACGTTTGGGGAACGTATTGGAGGACTTATGGGATATTTTGTGATTGATCGATCAATTGGAATCGCAAGCCTGGTTGGAATTGCTGTATTGATTCTAATGCTGGTAATATACGCAATCCGATTGAAGAACGTGAAGCACGCAAAGAGCCTAGCAGAGAAAGAGAATCAAGATTCGAAAGAACGCATAATGGAGATAGAAAGTAACTATAATTCTGCACTTTCCTCCTTGAATGATTTGTCAGGAAAATATGAGGAACTGAATAAGAACAAAGAAAACATGAAAAAGTTAGCCTATACGGACTATCTGACCGAGCTGCCTAACCGAGCTGCCTTTACTGAGATGCTTGATAATATCATGCTTACTTTGCGAAATGAAGAAACCATTGGAATTATGGATATTGATATTGATAATTTTAAGAACATCAATGATTCCCTTGGTCATTCGTATGGAGATGAGTTATTAATTGATGTAACGCATCGTTTGAAGCAAGCAATGGGTGAAAATGATTATCTTGCCAGAATCGGTGGGGATGAATTCATCGTTCTTACTCAAAATCTACAGGATACTACGACTTATGAGGAGAAGATTAAGAAGATTAAGAATGTCTTCAGCTATCCTTTTGTATTATCAACGAAGGAATACTTTGTTACAGTAAGTATTGGTGTTGCATTTGCTCCAAAGGATGGAAAAACCTCACAAGCATTGATTAAAAATGTGGATTCAGCCATGTATGTAGCAAAGGAAAACGGAAAGAATACACATGCATATTTTGATTATTCCTTTAATGTTAAGCTGACAGAGAAGATTGAGACGCAGTCCGAACTTCGAAAAGCGATTGAGCGTGAAGAATTTGTTCTCTTTTATCAAGCGCAGATGAATCTGGAAACGAAGCAGGTTGTGGGCTTTGAGGCCCTAATCCGTTGGAATCATCCGACAAAAGGCTTGGTGAATCCGGATGAATTTATCTACCTTGCAGAGGAAACAGGTTTAATCATACCGATTGGTAAATGGGTATTACGAACAGCATGCCATCAATTAAAGCAATGGTCTCAGGAATTTCCTGATATCAATATGGCTGTTAATCTGTCGGCCAGACAGTTTAAGGATAAGGATATAGTTAAAATAGTTTATGATATCATTGAGGAGACAGGCGTTAACCCTAAAAATCTGGAACTTGAGATAACAGAAAGTATCGCTCTGGATGATATTGAATATACGATTGCTACAATCCAGGAGTTACGTAAGATTGGTGTTAATTTCTCACTGGATGATTTCGGAACAGGGTATTCGTCCATGAACTATCTGAAACGATTACCGGTAAGCAACCTTAAGATTGATAAGAGCTTCCTTAATACGGTTATGGAAGACCGCAGTGACCAAAAGATAATACAGACGATTATAACCCTTGCTCGAAATCTTGATTTGTTAGTAATTGCTGAAGGCGTTGAAAGCTTTGATCAGGAGGAATTCTTAAAGGAATCCAATTGTGATAAGGCTCAGGGATATCTATACAGTAAGCCAATTCCGAAAGATATGGCGATTCAATTTTTGAAGAAAGAAAAGTAAGTAAGTATTGACATGGTGAGAGATACAAGGAGAACTATGGTGAGTGGATATAGAGTGAAGAATTACAAGGAATTGATATTCCTTTTACTCCAGACGATATTGTATCTTGTCTTTCTCTTTTTGGATATTACCGGTGGAAGTATTGGACTTTCAGTAGGAATAAAATATACTATTATTATCTTATGCTTTTGTTATGCGCTTCTAGCTGGAAGCGCATCCAAAAGCATTGTTTTTTTATTACAGGCAGGGTTATTATTTACCCTAATAGCAGACCTTTTTATATTGGTTTTGGACTACTATCTCTATGGAGTCTTCGCATTCATTCTGGTTCAACAGCTCTACAGTCTTCGCCTTGCTTATATTACTTTGGCTCAGAGAGGTGGCTTACCGGGCTCAGAGAATAATAAGGGAAGGGTGAGAGTCCTCACCATATACCTGAAGAGGCTTGTGGTCCAGTTTGGTATTGCAGTAATCGTATGTTTGCTCGTGCTATTTGCAGGAGTAGATCCGGATAGCTTATTAGTAGCCTCTGTTATCTACTTTATCAGTATTTTAACGAATACAATATCTGCTGTCCGTTTGGCGTGCACTGATATTCACCATAAAAATAATCTCTTGTATGGAATTGGAATGCTCTTATTTCTGCTCTGTGACATCAATGTGGGCTTATTCAACCTCTCCGGTTTTATCGCGATGCCGGAGGATATCTATTCGGTGATCTATTCCTATTCCTCCATCCTAATGTGGACTTTTTATGCTCCTTCCCAAGTATTAATTGCAATCAGCAGTCACTACAGTGAGAAGAGAAGAATATAAAAGTCATAATGAACAAAATTTCTAAAAATCTTTATGTAAATATATGGTTCGTATTATCTTGCCAATCCGATTGATTCTTGCTACAATAAAACATATCTAAAGTACTGTTTCTTGTGTATCTCAATTAATATCCATTAGAATTCCCTTATTAAATCGTATGACTTTCTACATTCAGTTTTATTCTTCTGTTCCTTGGGTCAATCTGACTTTTTCTTGTCATTCCTATACATTTAAATCCCAGTTTAATTTGATATATATGGAACCACCTGCTGTTTTCATACTAGATATACTACACCTACGCAATCCGCTCCGGCTCGATAGTGTCAGTAAGCTGACACTATATTTCACTTAGCTATGCGTCAACTACTATCCATGATAGGAATAGGTATGGATAAGGGATACCTGTTATTATAAATCACATATTATTCAAGGAGGATTAACATGGTTCAAGTATTAAGAGAGTCGACAACGGAGTACGATTATTTTGTTGGACAGCTTTTATCCAGAGTAACGCAGAGAATGGGAGATGGCTATACTGCGAGAATCTATAAGGTTACCAAGAATAATTCACTGGAGCTAGATAGCCTGGTATTACTAAAAGAGGGGAAGAATTTTGCGCCGAACATCTATCTGCATCCCTACTACAAGGCGTATCAACAGGGGGTAGGTATGAACGAACTGGTGAATCGGCTTTGTAATATCTACCTAAGCTGTACCACACCTGTGGTTGATGAGAAATTCAAATATTCGTTCGAGGAGATGAAATCAAGAATCGTATATCGGTTAGTAAGCTATGAGCGAAATCAAAAGCTATTGCAGAATATACCCCATATCAGATATCTTGATCTTGCGATTACATATCATTGTCTGGTTCGTGAAGATGATGAGGGAATAGGTACAATCCGTATTACGAAAGAGCACATGAAGCAATGGAAAGTGCAGCTTAAGGAGCTTCATGAGCTGGCTACCGATAATACGAACAGGCTTTTCCCTGTAAGCATCCGTAGCATGGAGGAAGTGATAAGATCCATGCTAACAGAGGAGCTACATGGTCAGGAAGAGGACATCTCTGAGGACCTGTATCGATTTATTGATGGTGCTGCGAATTCTAAGAATAAGATGTATATTTTAACCAATCTAAAAGGAATTAACGGAGCATCCTGTCTATTATATTCGAATGTGTTAAATGAATTTTCTGAACGATTTCAATCTGACTTCTATCTCTTCCCGAGTAGTATCCATGAATTAATACTTGTTCCCACGATAGATCAAAAGAGTAGTAAGGAATACACGGATATGGTCCGTGAGATCAATCAGACCCAGGTTGCTCCGGAGGAAGTGCTATCAGATAAGATCTACTACTACTCCAGAGAAAAGGGGCTTATGGTAGTGGATTAAGGGTTGTAATATCCCACTTCCTTTATCAGGAATATCTTCCATTTATTACTCAGGTTACCATCAATTCACTTGCCTCTCTCAATTGACACAATGCGACAAAGTTGTTAGCATTTAATTATAAGTGAATTGTCACCATTCCCTTATAATGACCTATAAACAACACAGAATAAGGAGAAGCATCAGATGGGAAGAAGGAAAAATGGATATGTTACGGGAAGAAAATGGTATGCGGTCTTAATGATATTCACGATGGTCTTACATGGACTATTTAGCACTGTTGTGTATGCATAGCCGGCGATAGCTGATAGGACGCCACCAAATGCTCCGACTAATTTGCAAGCAGAATTAATAACGGATACCTCGGTTCGCCTTTCCTGGAATGCTTCAACCGATAATGTAAAGGTTACAAATTATGAATTCTATAGCAATAATATCTTGAAGAGTACAACAACATCTACTACATATCAGATCTATGGATTATCTCCAAAAACTACCTATTCCTTTTATATCATAGCAAGAGATGCTGCGGGAAATGGCTCAAAAAGTAATGTATTGACAGTGAGTACTAAGGAAACAGCAACACCGATACCGTCAGTAACACCGATACCGTCAGCAACACCGATACCGACAGCTGCTCCGATACCTACAACCACTCCGACCCCGACGATAACCCCGATTCCAACGATAACCCCGCATCCAACTGTAACCCCGACACCAACAATCCCGTCACAGAAGGTAATTGGTTATTATGGGGCCTGGGCGGCTTATTCCGGATTTGCAGTGATTTTAAGATTACATTAGGCTATCCGGATGTTGATCCTAATAATCTGACTAAACTAGTTGCTCTGAAACAAACGAATCCGAATCTTAAGATTTTGATTGCAGTAGGAGGCTGGTCCTGGTCTTCAAGATTTTCCGATGCAGCTTTAACGGATGCTGCTAGAACAGTATTTGCGGACAGCTGTGTTGATTTTATAGTCAAATATGGTTTGGACGGAGTTGATATTGACTGGGAGTATCCGGTAGTCGGAGGGCTATCGACCAATATCAGACGACCGGAGGATAAATATAACTTTACCCTTCTGATGCAGAAGCTTCGGGAGAAGCTCGACCTACGAGGAGCTACTGATGGGAAAGATTATATTCTAAGCTTTGCCGGAGCAGCAGGTAGTTGGTATCTGAATAATATTGAATTAAGTAAGCTGTCACAGTACGTGGATTATGCCAATGTGATGACATATGATCTTCATGGTTCCTGGGATTCTTATACTGACTTCAATGCACCGTTATACGATAATTCGGATGTATCCCCGCAATACAAAGGAAGTGTAGATCAATCAGTGAATTCATGGCTTCAGACAGGATTTCCGGCAGAAAAGCTGATTATGGGTGTTCCTTTCTATGGTTATCTATATAAAGCAGTAGGTAATTCGAACAATGGTCTGTATCAGACATATTCAGGAGCTGCGTCCATAAGCTATGCCAATATCGCGGCTAATTACTTGAATGCTCCGGGTTATGTGCGCTTTTTCCACAATGTTTCTAAGATTCCGTGGTTATTTAACGGCACTAATTTTATATCCTATGAGGATGCTGAATCCATGGGCTTAAAGGCTTCTTATATTAAGTCTAAAGACCTAGGAGGAGCCATGATCTGGGAATTAAGCCAGGATCCGAATGAAGTATTACTAAGTGCTTTATATCAAGGGTTAAAGTAAGGGTTCTGAAAACTATATGCTATGTAGCATAGTCGATGAAACATATAAAACATAGTAGTAGGAGATGAGAAGGATGCATTCTTATCTCCTACTTTTTAAGTAAAAATATACATAAGATTGCTATAAAATGTAAATTCAACTAGAAAATCATGCAACTTTTTATAAGAAATTTATACGATTATACATTTTTTCTGTTTCAATATTTTTTACAATGTGTTATAATTATGAATCGACGAATGAAAACAAATATTGATTCTCATCAATTTGGTTCAACTAGTGAATAAGTACCCCACGCACAAGCTGAATATCTGAGAAAATTATGTGATAAAGTGTCAAAAGCACCCTGGTGCTTTCCGGGTAGAATAGATCGGTATGTAAGCTTGCTTGCAATACCAATCTAATCTACGCGGAAATGTGCGCAGCGATTTTTGACAGTTTATAATATATTTCCGGAATATTTCATCAGATTTTCATTTTGTGCGTGTGATACTTTATCACAGGAACCAGGTTAAAAATTTAAGGAGGACATTTCAATGGCAAGGAAAATGAAAACAATGGATGGTAATACTGCTGCGGCACACGTGTCATATGCATTTACCGATGTTGCTGCTATCTATCCTATTACACCCAGCTCCGTTATGGCTGAAGTTACTGACAAATGGTCAGCTGACGGCAGAAAGAACATCTTTGGACAAGAGGTTAAGGTAGTTGAGATGCAGTCTGAAGCAGGAGCAGCCGGTACAGTACACGGTGCTTTAGCAGCTGGTGCTCTTACAACAACATTTACAGCATCACAAGGTTTGTTACTTATGATCCCCAATATGTATAAGATTGCTGGTGAGTTACTTCCGGGCGTTATTAACGTATCCGCTCGTGCTTTAGCAAGTCATGCATTATCCATCTTCGGTGATCACTCCGATGTTTACGCATGCCGCCAGACAGGTTTTGCTATGTTGGCAAGCAGCAATCCCCAGGAGGTTATGGACTTAGGAGCTGTAGCACATTTAGCAGCAATCAAAGGTAAAGTACCTTTCTTACATTTCTTTGACGGATTTAGAACTTCCCACGAGATTCAGAAGATCGAAGCATGGGATTATGAAGATCTGAAGGAAATGACTGATATGGATGCAGTGGATGCATATCGTCGCAACGCATTAAATCCTGAGCATCCGGTACTTCGCGGTTCTGCACAGAACCCTGACGTATTTTTCCAGGCAAGAGAAGCATGTAATACATACTACGATGCGGTTCCCGGTATAGTAGAAGATTATATGGGCAAGGTTAATGCTAAGCTCGGTACAGATTACAAGCTATTCAACTATTATGGTGCTGCAGATGCGGATCATGTCATCATTTCTATGGGTTCTGTAAATGATACCATCGAAGAGACCATCGATTACTTAAATGCGAATGGTGCTAAGGTTGGTCTTGTTAAGGTTCGTTTATATCGTCCATTTAACGCTAAGCGTTTAGTTGAAGCTA
>JAQZBA010000094.1 GCA_029239365.1 Herbinix sp.
ATGCTGTCTGTAATAAGGTAATGTAATCACCTTCCTAGGAGATGTCACTGGTAGAAATTACAATTTCAACATCACGATCGGTACCCTTCATCTTACGATAAGTACCTTCTGCCTTGTCCCAAGGCTCAGTAATCTCATCTAATAAGCTATTAGCCTTATCAACATTTAACTCAGTCCATTTATTTGACCATTCTTCATTATAAGAAGATGAGCCTTCTGCAGGTGCTGCTTGTGCAGGCTTGGATTGACCACTCATCAGGGTAGCATTCATAAGGTTTCTGTCAACGCTGATGGAAAGTGCCTCTCTAAAGCGTGCATCCTGGAATAAAGCACGTTTATCCAGATCCTGAACTGTCTGGCATAAAGCCAAAGCCGGTCCACTCTGCCATTCCGGTCTGAACCAAGGAACGATTGTGTGGGATGCCTGAGTTGCTGTTGCTATTGTTGCATAATCTGTAAATTCAACGGTTGAGATATCAATTTCGCCTGCAGTCTGCTTCAATACGATCTGATCTGCATCGTTAATAATCATGAATTTCAAGCTATCAAGATAGGGTAACTGACGTCCTTCACTATCTGTCTTCCAGAAATAAGGATTTCTAACTAACTCATAGGTCTCACCAACTGTATTCCAATTATCCTTTACAGCGATGAAGCTTCTGATCTGAGGAACAATTGCATAATCCCAGTTATAATAACCGATATCCTTGCCCATGGAACCGTAATCTTCCCATACCTTGCCAAAATCCTTATTCGCATTGGCAATTGCCTGCTCTTGTGTAATAAGAGGGAAGGTCGCATCATCTGCTACTCCGTCTTTACGTGCAACGTAGTTAACAAAGAAATGCTTTGGTAAGAACATCCACTTATTATCTACAGCTACTGCCTCAGGGAAGTTAGGCTTCGGAGCTGCAAAGGTTACAGTAAAGGTATACTCATCAACCTTAGCAAATTCTGCCCAGTAGTTTACGCCATCCTTCATTACCTGATAGCAATTGTAAGGCTTTGAAGTATATGCAGGATAATAACCTGCTTCCTCTACCCCAATCGCTACACGCTCTGCGTTCAAAGCAGGTGTTGAGATATGATCATAATAGAACATAATATCATCTACAGTGAAGGGATGTCCATCGGACCACTTCATACCTTCACGAAGTTCAATTGTCCATACAGAAGCATCCTCATTCGGATAGTAATCCTTACAAACATTTGCTTCTACTTCGCCAGAACCGTCTAATTTAAAACGGAACATACTCTGTTCTGTATAGGGTCCCCAACCCCAACGGCCACCATCGTTTGTAGTAGCTGTGACACTGCCGCCATACTCGCCAAGAGATAAAACATCTTTTTCTACCATAACATCATCTGCAACCGGCAGACGTTCCGCTAATACCGGAAGTGTTCCTGCAGCAACCTGCTCAGCAAGCATCGGTGCTTCTAATACTACTTCGGCCGGTGTACTCTCCCCGCCGGGTGTTTCCTCAGTTACTGCCGGTGTAGGATTCTGTTTCTCTTCATCTTTGTTTGTTGACGGTTTACTACATGCTGTCAGTAAGCTGATTGTAAGAACAACTGACAACATAAGTGCTAATACTCTTTTCATGTTTCTCCTCCTTTTTAATTTCACATTTTACTTCCTGCTGCGATGCAGAATATTGCAAAATGCTAGTTTTAGTGTTGTAAATCCCATTGCGATGATAACCCTTACCATACGATAGCGGAATTCTTCCACTACTCTGTAACAATTAAATACATTCATTAAATTTATAATATGTTTTATTAAATATATTTATCTTGTTTATTAATCATATCATATGTAACAGGGTTTGTAAATAATATATTTATATATTTTAGATAATATCCATGTATTTAGCATGTAAATTTTTGTTACAATGTCTATGTTTATGTTGATTTATTCCAGATACCCGATGTATTTTAGTCGTTTTGTTGGTTTCAAAGCATATTAATATATGTTAAATATACTTTATTCATTTATCAATAAAAAGAGCCCGGATAGAAGGCTTACCACTCTATCCGGGCATTAAAATTGCTTCTCATATCAATAGCAACCTATCTATTTAGCATCAATCAATATCGCCGGTACCGTAAAATCTGTTTCAGTACTTGTCCTATTCATCTGTGCTAATAATAAATCTACAATCTTATCTGCCATCTCAATTTCATTCTGTTTCATATGTGCCATCGAGAGACCTTCCGGACCGTCCACACAGGAAACCTTGATTCCTGCATCAAGCTTAATATTCACAAGCTTTGAAGCCTCTATTACAGCGGACATCAAGCTGTATTCTGCGCAGATAATCCCATCCAGTTCACCTAGATTGCTTCTAAAATATTCTACCGCTCTTTCGATATTCTCTTCCTTTGGTGGATGTTGATAAATATTCTCATCGAATAACAAGGTACATTCCGATACAGTGGTGATACCGTATTCAGCCGCTGCTTCGTAGAAACCGCTCTTGCGTTCCTGTAAAGATGAGGTCCCAATAATCTCTGAGGAGAAGAATGCCAGCTTCCGACACCCTTGCTCATAGAGATGCTTTACTAAGTTCTTAATTGCCTGTATGTTATCCGTCCTTACGGAGGGCACCGAGATTCCCTCCAGCTTCTTATCGATCACTACCACCGGGAAGCCTTCCAAAATGAGTTTTAATATCTTGGGGTTATAATAGACACCATGGCAGGGCATTACAATCAGACCTTCGATCCGTGATTTTATCAGGAAGTCGATCTCCTCAGTCTCCTTCTCCCTATTATAATATGAGAATCTTGTAATTACCTTATAACCGTTCTCCTCAGCCTTTCGATCGATTTTATACAACAGATCCAGACCAAAAGCACTGGATACATGTTCCATAACAAGACCGATTCTCTTACCTGAATTAGCAGTATTCATTGCATACGACTCTTCTACCACCGGATTGCGTAACTTAACGAAGGTCCCCACTCCCGGTATTCTCTGCAACATTCCTTCATCCTTCAACATGCCAAGAGCTTTTTTGACTGTAATTATACTGACTCCGAATTTACTTTTCAATTCTTCATCCGAAGGTATTTTTGTCCCTTCGCTATAAATATTGTCTTCTATTTTTTTCTTCAGATCCTCATAAAGCTGCTTATATAAAAAATTGTCCCTATCCAACCCTATACACCTCATTTATATATTTAATATACTTAACAATATTATACATCATCAAATTACAAAAGAAAAGATTATTTTACATTTCATTTGAAGCCTCCAGTACCTTATCCTGCGAGGCTTTCTGCCATTGATACCTCACAGCAAGACATATGGCAGCTCCGATTAGAGCCAAGATAAACCAGATGATTATCGTGACCTCCCAATCAAAGTATTGCGCTATCAGACCAATTCCAAAGCTTGATACTGCACTACCTGCATAGGCACAGGAATTCAATATTCCGGTAACCGTTGACACCTTATTATGTTTTGCAAAATAAAGAGGAAGCAAGCTGATCAGCATCGTATTGACACCCATCATTCCTGAAGTTGTGATAGAAAGGGCCACCACTGCGATTATTACATGATTTCCACCAAAAAGCACAAGGGTCAAAATGGCACCGGCTGTTATGGCAAAACATACCCCAGATGTTTTCACCTCATTCTTAAAGTATCGAGAGTTGAGATAATATGCCGCATACACCCCACCCAGATTGGTGATCGGAAGCATGATCGAGGCAAGGATTGACGTTACCGACCCTAATTGATAAATCTCGGAGATATAAGTCGGAACCCAGGTCATAACGCCGTCCTTTAGGATACCCTGCAGAACGATACAAAGCATAACCGGGAATACCCCCATAGCCAGTAGCAACGTCCAGATATTACCTGTTACCGGAACTGCGCCATTTACCACGTTTGTATCATTTTCCCTCAGAGTAGCATTAACACCTGCCGTTACCTCATCCTCGTTATCAGAAGTATCCGCTATTTTCTCAATTCGCCCGATCGCGAACAGCCATAATAACGAGACGCCTCCAAGGATAAGCGAGGAAGTGGCAAAAACCCCTCGCCAGTCTGCTACTCCTATCATCAAGGCAGCTAGAGTATAGGCTGATATCGTTCCGACGGCCACTGTTGTAGTCATGGTTACACTAGCCTTTTTACACTGTTCTGTACTTAACCGTTCTGATAATATCTTAATAATCGGTGCCCAGGTAAGGGCTTGAGCAAAGCCATTGATACACCATAGCAGCAGCATACCCGAACTACCCTCAGTAAATGCCATCGCTAAATTAATCATCGCAGAGCCTGCAATCCCTACAAAGCACATCCATCTTGACGGAACCCGGTCTCCCAAAAACCCACTAAACAGTTGACCAATGCCGTAACAGAAGAAAAATCCGGTTCCGATCATTCCTGCGTCCGGCTTGGTCAAAAACCCAATCCTTACCATCTCATTCATAGCAGCTACATAATTCAATCGTCCAAGGTACGTTGAAAAATATGCAATCCAGCATATGACAACAAAATACCTTACAACAATCTGTGATTGAAGCTTTTTCTTCATAGACAATCCCTTCCTGCTATATCAGATACCAAGATCTATCCCAATCTCCTTTAAACCGCTAAGCGGTTGTTGAGGTCCACACGATCTATCTAATAATTGATTTTGATTGTTTTTATCTCGAAGGCACTGAAGTTCAATTCAACTTCCCGTGATAATGACAGAACCTCCTCTTGTTCCTCCAGCATATTCGTTATAGCGATGCCCTTAATCCAATCCGGCAAGGCCAAGGTTGCATTGGTGTAGGTTCCCTCCGCTTCATACATTCTGAGGATAAAAGCCTTTTCTTTCTCTTCGAGAGGCTTCACTGTCTCAATTATAATATTGGAAGCGCTCACCTCAATAAGGCTCTGCTCCTGATATTCCCCGGACAGGATGATTGGTTTGTAATTCATACGATATGCGGGCTTGATCACGCTATCCGCTTGAAAGCCCATATTATGGGGATAAAAGCTATAGCTACAGCTATGTTCGCCTTGATCTCCACGATAATCCGGTCTACAGCCACCCTTATGTAGGGAAAGCCGAAGCTTCGAATCCTGTACTGAGATACCATATTTGCAATCATTGAAGATTGCTACTCCATAACGATTCTCCGAGAGATCGGTATATTTATGATTCGACACCTCAAACTTCGCCTTTTCAACCGGTGTATTACGATTTGTAGGACGCATAAGATATCCAAATTGAATCTCATGTCTAGCAAATTCAGCATGGATCGACGTATCAAAGGCTGTTTTTAGGAACCTATGATGATCCCTCCAATCCATCACAGTATCGAATCGAACCTCAGCACTATCCGCATAAAAAATCATATCCTGCTTCAGGAGAGAATTTGCGGTCAACCGGTATTCACTTCGTATCCTGCATTCTACTTCTCCAACCGAAATCACATTTCTAGACAGGAGCACTGCAGCATCCTTGAACTTACACTCGATATCCGCATCCAGATCCCAATTATCCCAATCACTTGGCACATCCTCAGCGATAAGCAAGGTATTCAGAGGATAGCCTTCCCCTCGGAGTTCTCTACGCTCCCTCTTATCGATAAAGGAATGGATATAGCCTTTCTCATCAAATTCCACTCTGGCAAAAGGCGATTCGAGAAGGTTTCCTTCCAAACAGAAAACTGTCTTAGCATCTATTACACCCGGTACCAACTCTAGAACCACACTTGCAAATGCCGGAATTGTTATTCCGCTTACAGCAAGTTTTTGTTCCCCATGGATATCCGTTATAATCTGTTGCCTATAATCTCCCTTTACAATATAACCTTCGAGATAATCCAGGTAGATTACATCCTGCCTTGCAAAGGAAAGGGTATTAATCACCGATACCATAAGCTTCTCAGGACTAGGCTGTACTATCGTTTCTATCATCCTATCGGCTTGCTTTATTATGTTATCCGTCTCGGATATAGCCTGATCATGAGCAGCCGGAACACAGGTCCCCGGTAAAATGTCATGGAATTGATTCACTAACAAATCTCTCATTAACGGATTGATAGGATCACCATCCGCAGCCACCTTCCGCTGTATAGCATCCCTGACTGTGATGTATTCCAGATTTCTCAGGGCAATCTCAGCCAATCGGTTATTCCTCTTAATTGTATGCTGATTGGTTAAGGTTCCCCTGTGCAATTCCAGATATAACTCGCCTGTATAGGTAGAAGCATCCACAGAGGTATGTTCCAATCGGTTCATAAACTCGCTTACCGTAATATGGCTCGATTTCGGAAGTCCCTCTACATCCGCCAAACGGTTAGCTACCTCAATCATCTCAAAGGTAGGACCGCCTCCTCCGTCACCCTCCCCGTAGGAGAGTAAGCGCATATTTGTAACCCTCTTCTCCTTAATCGAATCTTTACCGTTACCAAACACATGATTCAGCATATACTTCGGTTCCGGCCCTGTATGAGTCTTATTAAAATGCACAAAGACCTCAGAGCCATCAATCCCCTTCCAAAAGAAGGTATCATAAGGAAATTCTGTCGTATCTCCCCAATTCAGCTTCGTAGTAAGAAAGTATCTTACTCCGCAGCCTTTCATAATCTGAGGTAACGATGCACTATAGCCAAAGGTATCCGGAAGCCAAAAGGTATCCGAAGTATAGCCAAAATACTCTCTGGTGTAGCGCTGTCCCCATAAGAATTGGCGGATCATAGCTTCCCCGGAAGGAATATTACAATCACACTCAATAAATACCGCCCCGTTTGGTTCGTATCTTCCTGCTGCAACCTGCTTCTTCATCGCTTCGAATAATTCCGGATAAGCTTCCTTCATTAATACTGCATGAAAAGCCGAGCTTTGAACAAACTTATACTCCGGGTATTGGTCCATCAGATTCATCTGATTTGAATAAGTTCTTGCACACTTTTTAACCGTTTCTTTGATGTCCCAAAGCCATGCCGTATCCATATGAGAATGACCGATCAGACCGGCATAAGGAGCAGAGTCAGAATTCTTTTGGGCCAACACCTTCTCAAGAAGTTGGTTCGCTTCTTGCAAAGTAGCGATAAAAGTATCCCTGTCAGCATTATCATAATCATAATATACCAGCTCATGAACCTGATGGAGTGTGTTAATCAGCTCCGCGCGGCGAAAGCTATCCCGATTCATCCCCTCTACCATCTGGTTTACAATCAGTAGATTAAAGTATGCATCCCAAACATCCTCATTTTTAACACAGATGTCTACGCTATGATATGTTATTTTAAAATCGTCTTTTTTATCGGTTTGAAAAGGCTGTGTACCAATCACATAATGATGTGCATAGAATTCCATTGCTATCTCAATGCGTTCCGCCTTATTCGCCTTCTTTTTCAGCATATCGCAATAGTGATTACCATGTCCAAATGCTTGAATCTTGGTACCAAAGTTGCCATAAGGCTTCCCATCCACCCAAAGTAACCCTTCGTACCCCTCAATCTTCGGGTATACATATAACATTTTACTATCCAATTCATCGGGCACTCTATATTCCCCAAGAAACCAGCAATAGCTTCCTTCTCCAACCCACGAATCCCCTGATTTGCACGGTTTGAAGTTGGTAGAAGCCGGCACCTCATGATATTGTCCATCCGTCGGATATGCCTTCATCGAGACCTCGTCCACCTTATCAAATAGCAGACTCTCAAGCGTAGCTTCATACCTTTTAAGTTTAGTTAACATAATATCCGTTTGTCTGTCAGTGAGCATAACGTATCTCCTTATTCAAATAATATTCTTTATCCTACAACCTTACATTCTATATCTTTAATGAGCAAACGAAAAGCTTTTATTCACATAATATATAATATTATATATTAAATATATTTAATATGTCAAATGAATTGTCAGACGTTTTTTGAAAAACAAAGCATGGAACAAAAAAAGTCAAATGAAGCTATGGTTCAGTTTCATTTGACTTTTCTTTTCTGTTAGAAGGTCTTCTTATTCCAGTCTAAAAACAGCGGAAGAAGAAGATACGATTGAGATTAATGCGGTCAAATTCCCAGCGATTTCTTCTCCACCTGAAGCCTTGTACAAACTGTCTATCAACAAAGGTCGGGAAGAACCAAAAATCATTACCATTAAACAGCCAGATATAAGTGAAGCGATTCAAACATCTCCTCATCTCTCTACGCCCATCAAACATATCATCTCTTCCGGGTCTTCCAGGGCCGCCTGGTCTTCCAGGGCCACCTGGTCTTCCGGGTCCGAAGATACCGTAGCCGCTTCTGCCTTGCTCATCCGGTCCGTCCATCTGTCTGCGATCCATTCTAGGTGCTTCCGGAATAAAATCAGGTGGTGCTGAACGTGGCTGACCATCCATCCTTGGAAATTGAGATCCCATATCCGGAGGTTGAGGTGGAAATCCTCCCGGTCCCATCTGCTGCCTTTGTACATTGTCATTCTTTTTGGTATTCTCTCTATCTTGATTAAAATTATCGTTATACAAGCTGTCTGCCCCTTTCTGCGCAATAATTCATACATTATTCTATGAATATCGTACCGAAATGGTTATTACTTATGTCTATTAAAATTCTTTCTTGCGATAAAGACCAACTGATATTGTATATGATATTACTAATGCAAGCAGTATTAACAGAGGGAAAATGATAAATCCGTTTCTCATAATCCTCATTCCAAACGTCATCAATTCCTCAGGAATACTCATATCCCCCTTTTTAACAGCTTTACCCACAAAAATTACAAGGCCGAAAGGTATCATATAGATAGCAAAAAAGATAAACCTGGCTTTCTCAACCCCCAACTTAGTAATAAAGGGTAGGGCAATACAATAGAATATGATTACAATTCCTGCCCCAATCAATCCATTCTTTAAACCCGAAAATAAATGCTCCGGTCTTAGCACCGCATTTATGCCAATGGTGAATAGAGAGCAGATTACCAGACCAAGGAATGCTAATAACAGCATAACACTGTATTTACCGCGAACGATATCATCTCTGGAGATAGGCATGGTCAATGCATAGATATCCCATTTCGCTATCTCATCATAGGAGTAAGCACTCAGAGTCAGAATGGCGACAACCATTGTGAATATGCTGCTGAAAAAGCTGGAGTCCTCCGAGGTAAAGCCCATAACTGCATAAATCACCGCTAACACTGCAAATATCTTCGCGTTTTTCCTCAGATTCATGATATCCTTACATATTAATCCATTCAATTAAAGCATCTCCTTTCCCTTGCTAATGAATAGCATAATTTCCTCAATGGAGGTTCGATCAATTGGAAATTGGCGATATCGTTTTAAGAATTCTTCCTTCCTCTTAATCATGACATCTGCACCGAAGCTGTTCTCACGAACGCCTACGATATAGTTTTTGTCAACACCGGATACATCCTCTTTACGGCAGTGAAGAATTCCATATTGATAGATAAGTTCATCCTTACTCTCACTGAACACAATCCTACCCTTATGAATAAAGGTGACATAGTCCGCAACCTTTTCTATATCACTGATAATATGTGAGGATAAGAATATGGTATGATCTTCCTCCTGAATATACTCTAGGAAAATATCCAAAATCTCATCACGCACAATTGGATCCAGACCACTGGTGGCTTCGTCAAGGATCAGTATCTTAGAATGATGGGACAAAGCGATTGCAATGGATAACTTCATCTTCATTCCCCTGGAGTATTCCTTGATTATCTTTCTCTGGGGAAGTTCAAATCGCTTCACATATTGTGAGAATAGCTCCGTGTCCCAGTTCTTGTAGATGCTCTTCATAATATAACCTACATTATTCACATTCAGGTTCTCATGAAGATTACTTCCGTCAAATACCACTCCGATGGATGCTTTCACATCCATCGGGAGCTTGTCGGATGGGTATCCCAGGATGCTGACATGACCGTCGTCCGCCTTGATCAGGTCAAGAATTGCCTTAATCGTCGTGGTTTTTCCGGCTCCATTCTCACCGATAAAACCCATAATCGTCCCACTTGGAACCGTGAAGCTAATCTTATCCAGTGTAAAATCCTTATACCGCTTAATGAGTCCCTTTATCTCTAATGCATCGGTATTAGCCATATCTACTCCTCCTCATAGATCAATTTAATAATTTCCTGAATATCCTCCAGCGTGATTCCGCCAGCCTTTGCACCAGTCACCGCCTTACCCAGATATTCCTCTACGATACGAAGCTGTTCTTCCCTCACAAACTCCATATTCTTCTCTGCAACAAAGCTACCTTTCCCAACCACCGTATAGATAAATCCGTCGCGCTCCAGATCCTCGTAAGCTCTCTTGGTGGTTATAACGCTAATTCGCAGCTCCTTCGCCAGCATACGCATCGACGGCAGCAAGCTACCGGCTTCCAGCTCACCGGTAATAATCATTTGCTTCATCTGGGAAGTAATCTGCTCATAAATAGGCTTTTCACTGGAATTGCTAATCAGTATGTTCATCTTTACCTCCAATATGGTGTCTCACACCATGTGTGGCGTTATAGTGTATATATTTAATATATACACTATAACGCCGTGTGTTTAATCTGTCAAGTAGGTATTATATTTTTTTACCCTTACCTGTTTATTTCTGCATCTCAAATGATCAATTCTAACAATCCGATACAATAAAAAAGGAATAGACTTCGTAGTCTACTCCCAAGTGTCTTCTGTTTAATTCTCTTTCCCGTTCAGGTAGGGTTCGGTGATATGGTCCTTGAACCACTGTATAATCGGACCCATGAAAAAGGCAGTCATCAGAGTCCCAATGCCAACGGTTGTACCGCACAGAAAGCCAATAATAACGCAGATCAGATCTGTTCCGATTCTACATAAGCGAAACTGAATGGGTGTTTTCTTTGATAAGATAATCGCTATTGCATCATAAGAAGAGACTCCAAGATCTGCGGTAAAATAGAGCGCCGCAGCAAAGCATAATAGAACCAAGCTAAACAGAAGCATTCCAAGCCTTATCAAAATATTTCCCTCTGTATAAAATAAGTCGATTACCAACATAGTAAACTCAGCTACGTAACCGATAATGAATAAATTAAAAATTGTTGCAATACCTATGTAATGCTTATCAACGATAAAGACTACTATCAGAAGAATTCCGGTTACCGCCACATATACATTACCGTAACCAAGTCCGAACAGCTTGCCAATTCCTGTTACAAACATAGTGAACGGATCAGCTCCTAGCGCCGCTTTATTAAAGATTCCAACGCACACGCCACAAAGCGCCACACCAAGCAAAGCCATACTAATTCTTTTGATTTTCTTAACCATAAATTCTCCTTCGAACACATGCCATTCTACATTTTTCTCTTTTTCTCGATCTTAATTATTGTATCACAGTTTTCGATAACATCAATGTTTTATTATAAAAATATCCGGGTAGCGAACTGCTTACAGCGAGAAAAAGGAGCGTTTCAATTTACGAAACGCCCCATGCTTACGTTACCCAATTCGAACTTATACAGTGAACTTTTGAACCTCACTCACTAGATTATCTGAATTAGCATTCAACATCAATGCTGATTGATTCAAACTCTCTACCGAAGCTACCTGGTTTGTTGCGGTCTGGTTCACATTATTGGAGGA
>JAQZBA010000095.1 GCA_029239365.1 Herbinix sp.
ACCTCGCGAACTCTGTTCTGATCAATATCCGGAACCTCAGCAATAATCCAAGGTGTATTCGGAACATGAAGTGCTGCCAGTCTTCGATTAGCGTCATAGATTAAAAATCGCTCCTGAGGAAGTCGATCTGCAAAATGCGGTGTTATCAAAGTTAACACATTATTCTTTGGATGAATAATTGAAGTAAGCAACCCATTATCCTGCTCAGAAAACCGGACAAAACCCATCAAATGATGAGCTTCATTTCCCACATTCTTATTTACCTTGAATATCATATTCACAACTTCATTGCTCATATGCTCAATGATTGTACTCCCAACCGCGAAACCCAATATCAAAAAACGATAAATCAGATCTGCCTTGCCCTCATAATCTGATAATGCAACACGACATGACATCTCATAGGCTTCTAATGAAATCTTATCCTTAATTGACTTTGCTACTTTATTCGACAACTCTGAATTCGTATCAACGGCAATATACTCAGCAAAAAGCTCGATATTAGAGTACTTGCTGCCCTCACTCTTTTCTTCAATCTTCAAATTAGCATGACCGAGCCTAGAACTCCAGGCTTGATAAATTGCAGTAAATATCCCATCAATACTATTATCACAAAGATAAATTCGTCTGGTATCCATTCTATATCAACTCCTATACAACATGATCTACACGTTCGCCAGCTTCATCGCCATGGAACGTTCCGGCTGAAAGCTCACATCATCAAACAAAGATAATTGCCGGAAGGTAATATCCTTATCAATTCCTACCGGTATCTGATCCTTCAGTGCCACTAACTGTCTGGTTATGAAATTCTCTTCCACCTGAATGGGATACATCATCCTTCCATTACAAGTGATAAAGTAGACTGCACGCTTCAGAACAATTCCCATGCGTTTGAGATCCTTATAATCAAGTACGGCACTCTTACGAGCCATGATAATTCTTTGCGCTGAATTCGTGCCAATTCCGGGCACGCGAAGGAGTGAATAATAGTCCGCTTTATTAATCTCGACCGGAAATAGCTCTAGATGGCGAAGTGCCCAATCGCACTTTGGATCCAGTAAAATATTAAAATTCGGATGCTTATCATCAAGTAATTCCTTCGTCTGAAATCCATAAAAACGAAGCAACCAATCCGCCTGATATAGGCGGTGCTCACGCAGTAGCGGCGGTCCCAATTCCGTAGACGGCAGTCTGCTATCCTGATTGACATTCATAAAGGCAGAATAAAAGACTCTCTTCAAATCAAAATTATCATATAAAGCCTCAGCGACAGACATAATCTGAAAATCGCTCTCTTGGGTCGCTCCAACTATCATCTGCGTACTTTGACCTGCGGGCACAAAATTACGGTTAATCATCGGTTTTCTCTGATAAGGCACTAGGTTGGTACTCGATGTTATGATCTCCTTAATATCATGATCCTCTTGGGATAACAGGATCTTCTTAGGCTCAGCAGTTGTCAGAACCTTCTGCCCCTTCTGAAAATCAGGTAATCCAAGATGCTCTCTGTTGTTCTTTCTACCAAGCTGTATCTGACGTATGGGCTTTAATATATTCTTGCGGTTCTTGTGAGGAGCCAGTTCTCGCAGACTGTCTGCGGTAGGTAGTTCCAAATTGATGCTCATACGATCTGTATACCAGCCCAACATCTCAATAAGACCGGGATCAACACCCGGAATCGCTTTGCAATGAATGTATCCGTTAAAATGGTGGACTTCACGTAGCAGTCTGAGAGATTCCAAAATCAATTCCATGGTATAATTCGGTGTGTTTAGTATTCCCGAACTTAAGAACAATCCTTCTATATAATTTCTTCTATAGAATTCCATCGTTAATTCGCTCAGCTCCTGAGGAGTAAAGGAAGCCCGGGCGATATCATTCGAGGAGCGGTTTATACAATACTTGCAATCAAAAATACATTCGTTCGTATAAAGCACCTTAAGAAGTGAGATACAACGGCCATCGGCAGAAAAGCTATGACAGATGCCACCTGCAATACTGTTGCCCATACTTGTCCCGTTACCTTTACGGTCTACACCACTGGAGGTACAGGCAACATCATATTTTGCTGCATCCGACAGAACCTCAAGCTTTCTCTGTATCGACATATTCTCCTGGATCACCATAGTATCACCGCCTTAATCAAACATTTGTTCTGTTTCTATTCTATCAAATCCACTTCTCAATGTCAATAATCTTCAAACATTTGTTCGTTATTAATGTATATCTTTACCTCCAACTTTTCCTCTATGGATATTGTTTGATTTTCTAAGCTAGTAGATAAAAAAGACTGGAGCACCCATACATGGAATGCTTCAGTCTTCACTGTATTCTATTTACTTATGAGTAGCTTATTGATAGTTTGTTACAGATTCTCTCCTTTATACTAGCTAATCTGTTGTCTCTTTCGCTTACTTACTACTAATGCTATCGAGATGATTGCTGCTGCAAAGCCAAGCTGAATTGCCATAAAGCTAGCGATCTTTGATATCTCCGACCAAGAAGAGGTGGTTAAGGTTTCTATTGCACCGTTGGCTTTCACGAACCAGTATGCCGGTGTAAAGCTTGCTACCTTTAGGACCGGTGCACCAAGAAACTCCTGTGGCACGAACATGCCGCTTAAGAAGGCTATGCCAAGCGATACTGCTGTTGATAGCGCCGAGATTGCTTTCTTACTCTTCACACTGATGCCAATCAAATAGCTGATGCTTAGGGTAACTAAGGCAAACGTGAAGGCATTTAGCCAGAACAACAAGGTATTCGTATTCACTGCCCTATACTTATTTAATGCATAACCGGCAACTATAAAGATTACCAGATAGAATATTACGAAGATCATATTGGCTAAAATCAGCTGCCCATTCAGATTACGTTCGGTAATCGGAGATGCGAAATGCCTTCTGCGAATATCAAGACCGTGAAAAGAGAACATAATCGTACTGACACTGGTAATGAAAGCTGCAACGATAATATAACCAAGATAGTTATAGTAGAATCTATTAAAGCTATGACCGGCACTGACTGAATCCTTCTGTTCACCGTACAGATGCACCCGAGTCTGCTCCTTCAGATTAGCCTGTACATAGGAGCTTATCTCTTCTGCTGTGGTCTCCGGAAGATGACCTTGGTATACCCTAGCAATATTGAAATAATTATCGATGGCTTGATCAATTGTGATTGCTTCCATGGAATCAGGTGCTGCTTGCTTCGTAAGATTTATCTCGCCATTCTCATAAAAGCTGTCCGAAAAGCCCTTCGGTATCGTAATGATATAGGATACTTCCCTATAATAGAGGGCATCCTTGATGGCATCTGCACCGGCTTTAGGTTCAACATAAACCACATATTCCTCCAGGTAGCTTAAAAAGCTGTCTAGCAGGCCATTCTGTCCATCCTCGTTGATTACCATCACCGGTACCTTTTTTGTCTCAAACTGGTTACTATTATCCTTTAAATTACCGGTGAATAGGATTGTTAACATGAGAAACAAGGCAACATAGATCAGAACAGCAGTCAACTGAGACTTCAATATCTTATAATAAGCTTTAAATACTTGCATAATTCTTCCTCCTTATTCCGACGATAGCAAGGATACCGAATATAATTGCAATTACGCCTAATAACAGAGTATTGGTATAATAACGCTCATAGGTATCATAGTAATATAAGCTGTACATCGAATCGGTCAATAGATTAACCGGGTTGATGTACGAGAGTAACGGAAATTTCGTCGCCACCATATACTTAATATCCGGCATCATCATTCCTGAGAGGAAGGCACCACCCAGGGTAGCAATAGTAAGGATTGCTTCCTTTACTTCAGCTTTCTTCTTCACCCAGACTCCTATGAAGGCTCCCATTCCGAGTCCTGCAAAGGATCCTACCATACATACAGCAAAGAGATACAGAAGATTATTGCCGAAATCAACCTTGATGATAAAATACATATAGAAGAACAACAGGATCAGACTACCGAAATGTGCCGTAAAAGCGGCGAGTATATTACATAAAAACAGCTTCATCTTCGGGATGGAGGATACACTTACTCTCGCTCCTCTTCCGGAGAGATTCGCTTGGATGTTAACTACTTCATCAAGACCCCAGTTCGCAGCAAAGATACAAGAAAATGCTAGCAATGCATAGAAATATACCAGTAGCTCCGCCGGCTTTTTGTCATCCTTCACTGCTTCAATGTAGGTATCATGCTGCATTACGTCATCAATCAGACCCTCCTCAATCGCATTCGGGTTACTCTTAAGAATTGTTGTTACTGTAACTGACATCTGACGGTAAGTATCCAGATACGATTTAATGATTGTTTCATTCAAACCGCTTCCCTTCACATACAACTCGGGTTTAGTACTGCCAACGATATAAGCTTCAATATCACCCTTCTCCAGCAGCTGCTTCGCTACTACCTCATCGCAGTAAGCAATATCAAACATTTTTACCCCTTCAGAGGTCTCTGCTGCCTCCAGAACCTGTTCGAAGCTTTCACTTTCTTCTCCTTCACTAACATAGGCAATCGGAAGTGTATCAAAATACTCAATCTTCCACAGATTATTGAAGGCAAAGAAGAAGCAGCTTGCCAATAAGATCGGGAACAAATAACACCAGAACATTGCTTCCTTATTACGAACCAGACATTTCAACCTGGTAATATATAATTGAATACTCATATTTACCACCCCTTAATCCCTTAATTCTTTTCCTGTTATTTCAAGGAAGACGTCATTGAGTGTCGGAACTTCTGTTATCACCTTACCAAAATTGATATTCATTCGTTGCATAAACTCCAGAACACTTACCAGATTGTTCTTGCCCTTCTTGGATTTGATCTCTAGCAGATTCTCCCTATGTTCGACGGAATATATATTCGGTAACCTTCTCAGTTCCTCTAGAGCTTCTTCCTCGATTCGGAATACCTCCATGGAGATCTTCTCTCCGATGGAGATCATCGCCTTCAGATCATCCTTGGTACCTTGGGCAATTACTCTGCCCTTATCAATGATTGCTATATTCGAACAGATCTGTTCAACCTCCTCCATATAATGAGAGGTATAGATGATCGTAGCTCCTTCCTCGTTCAGCTTCTTAATTCCCTCCAGTATCTTGTTACGACTCTGAGGGTCAACAGCTACGGTAGGCTCATCCAAGATAATCAGCTTCGGTTTATGAACAATACCGCAGGCAATATTCAGTCTTCGAAGAAGGCCACCACTAAGTTTCTTCGGATAGAATTTCTTAAATTCCTCCAAGGATACGAATTCAATCGCCTCCTGTGTCAGTCTCTTCACTTCCTCTCTGTCCTTAATATATAAGCTACAGAAATAGGAAATGTTCTCATACACAGTAAGTTCATCAAATACTGCAACATTCTGCATGATAATACCGATATCCTTCTTGATATGATAGGCATTGGGTCCCATGGGCTTGCCGAAGATCTCAATATTTCCTTTGTCATATTTTAGCAAGGAGAGAATACAATTGATTGCTGTCGTTTTACCGGAACCATTTGGTCCAAGGAGTCCGAAGATCTCACCCTCCTCTACCTGAAGATCGAGATAATCCAATGCCACCAGCTTATCATAACGTTTTACTAATCCATCCACTTTTACTACCATTTCTACTCCTCCTAATCTAATTCCCTAATTTATTTATCGTTATAATGTAAAGATGCTTTCATTAGAATTCCTATGTGCTAAGAACAATGTTCTTCCCCGTCGAATGTTCTTCTTACCAGGTGAAGATGTCATCACTTCATAGGTATACTATACTCAATCCCAAGACGGTTTCCTAGTGAACTGCGTCACGATGTAAAATGACATATGTCATTGTTATAGCAAGGATTTATGACAATACACTGGTAAGATAAGTACTATCAAAGGACTGCAAGACTATCTTATCAAGAGATAACAAAAAAGCCAGGAAGTTGATATCCTCCTTCGGGTAACAGAGCATGTATCATAGCGCTGTCTACCCAAACGAAAGCTATCAACTTCCTAGCCTTTCTACTCTAATCTAATAATTGATTTTTTATCTGACAGATAACATAGATAACTGATTTTAACATCTGTCGTTTGTAGAGTTAGTTATATAAGTTATTTATAAATGGCATATACATCTGTTAGTTATCTTAGTCATTTATATCTGTTGGTTATCTCCTTCATTTATATCTATTGGTTATCTTAGTCATTTATATCTGTTGGTTATCTCAGTCATTTATATCTATTGGTTATCTTAGTCATTTATATCTGTTAGTTATATCTGTTAGTTATATCCGTCATTTATATATGATACTTATTTAATTAGTCTGGATATTTCCTTAAATGTATCTGTCTTCGCTACTCTGGTCAGTTCAAATAGTATCGATTCATAGGAGGTCGGTATTGCCCCCTCTAGGATGGCACGCTTAATTCCAATCTGCCTATTATCCTCCTTACGTGAACCAACACAATCCTCCACCAGGATGACATGATAGCCCAGAGCAATCAGATCAATGACCGTCTGAAGTACGCAGATATGTGCTTCAATGCCGCAGACAATAATATTCTTCTTCCCGGTCTCTTGAATCTTATGAAGAATAGTCTCGTTCTCAGCACAGCTGAAGGTCACCTTGTCCTCATAGGTAAAGTTCTCACCGAATAGCTCCACCAGAGAAGGTACCGTCATACCGATTCCCTTGGTATACTGCTGGGTCACAATGATAGGGATTTTCAATGCCTGAAGCCCCTTAACCAATATCTCTGTATTATGGATCAGCTCCTCCTGATGTTCAATGACAGGAACTAACCTCTCCTGAAAATCTATCACTAAAGCCATCGTATCTTCTGCTGTAATTCTCATGTTGTCTCTCCTTCTATCTCAATCATTACTAATACTCCAGTATCGCTTGTCCATCCATGTCAGAATTGCCTACAAGCAAGTTTGCCTGCAAACAAGTTTTCAGCAATCTCACTACTTATATCATGAATATAAAACTTATTCATGATCTTTTGCTCCGATCGTTTGCCTGCAAACAAGTTTGCAGCAATCTCACTACGCTTTCTTTATTATATCATTTGAGTATGAGCGTTTCAACTATAACAATCGTTCCTTAACTTGACATAATTATTATGACATGTAATACTTTAACAATAGATAGAATTCTTTCCATTTGTCTGATAAGGAGCAAACTTGAATACGAAGAATACATGTACGGGAACGAGGTAACTTATGTACGAAATTATTGATAAGCTTCTCTTATTTATATGCTGTTTAGCCTTATATCTTTTTGAAGTTACCGGCAGCTTCTATATTGTGCCTATTATTATTGCCGTGGTACTCAGTAGTTTATTTGTATATTATGAGGACGCTAGAATCCGTTTCGCCGGCTGTTTACTCTATGCCTTGTTATGCCTTCTGTTCCCAGGGTATATCATCTTACTTCCACTTGTGCTCTATGATATACTCCATACCAAATACCAATATGCAATTGTTATCATTCCAACCCTATATATCTTTCATTTCGAGGATTATTCCGCAATGGCTCTCTCTCTCACCACCGTGCTACTGCTGGTTGCTTATCTACTCAAATTCAAGACGGATAAGTTGGGTGCATTGAAGGGGGAATACAACGACCTTCGGGATAGTTCTACTGCCTTGTCTCTGCTACTGGAGGAGAGGAACCAAGGCTTGCTTCAGAACCAGGATTATGAGATCAATCTGGCAACTCTCAATGAGAGAAACCGTATCTCCAAGGAGATCCACGATAACATCGGCCACCTCTTATCCAGAGCCTTATTGCAGGTCGGTGCACTTCTTACCCTCGCTAAGGAGGAGCTGCTTCAGGAAGGCTTATCTGATTTGAAGGTCTCCCTTTCGGAAGGCATGGATCAGATACGTAACAGTATTCACAATATGTATGACGAATCCATTGATTTATACTCACAGATGGAGCAGCTGGTGAAGAATTTCACCTTCTGTCCCATCCATTATGAATATGACATCACCACCTCACCTCAAGTTCAGCTTAAGCACGCAATGATAGCCATTACGAAGGAGTCACTGGCCAATATCATCCGACATTCCGGTGCGACCAAGGTCTTAGTACTGCTCCGAGAACACCCTGCGATGTACCAGCTGGTGATCCAGGATAACGGCATCCTGGAGGAGTATAAGGCGAAGGCTCTGACCAAAGCCTTTGAAAGTCAGGAGTACGGAGAGGGTATGGGACTTCATAATATCTATGATCGAGTGAAAAGCTTTGAAGGTAACATTCATATCTCTGTAGAGAATGGCTTTAAGCTCTTCATCAGCTTTCCGAAAAGATAATATTATACAAAATAGATAGCAGTATCTAATACAGGGGGTAATGAGAAATGAAAGTATTACTGGTTGATGATGATAAATTAGTCTGCTCTTCTTTAAAAATAATTCTGTCTGCGGAACCGGATATTACGATCGTCGGTACAGGCAATAATGGAAAAGAAGGAGTTGCGCTTTATCATAAGCTAAAGCCGGATGTATTATTGATGGACATTCGTATGGAGCTCATGAGTGGTCTGGAAGCCGGGGAACAAATTCTATCCATCTCCCCGGAGGCCAAAATTCTGTATCTGACCACCTTCCTGGATGATGACTACATCATTAAAGCGCTCCACATCGGAGCAAAGGGATACATGCTGAAACAGAACTATGAAAGCATCCTCCCGGCGCTTAAGGCAGTTTATGCCGGACAGAATGTCTACGGTAGTGAGATTATTACAAAGCTTCCCCATCTCATAGGAAAAGCAAGTGAGCAAAGGAGTATGGCTGATTACGGCATTACGGAAAAAGAGCATGAAATCATCAATAAGATTGCTGATGGGCTCTCGAATAAAGAGATTGCAGAGCTTCTATATCTAAGCGAAGGCACTGTCCGTAATAACATCAGCTCAATCCTGGAGAAGCTTAATCTGCGGGACCGCACCCAGATAGCGATCTTCTACTATAAGAATATTAGATAGTTTTGACACTTAATACTTATTCAGCCATCCTATTATCTTATCCACTAACTCTAGATATCACAGCCCTACCAGCAGTCCGGTATGGCTGTGATATCAAACCATTGTCAATAGGGAAAACCGGAGAATGCAATGCATAGAGCATTACATCCTCCGGTTTTAATGATATTACTAACTATATGTTACTGCCCTACCGACAAGTAATCCAGATTCAAATAATTTGCACTTCCCTTGTTACTATCAAATATCATTGAAATCGTATTGTCCCCGGTATTTAAATTAACCTTCGCAGTTACGGTTCTATAAAGGTCAACTACTCCAGAAGTAATCCTTATGCAAAGAAATTTCTCTCCATTAATACAATGAGTAAATCAGCAAACAGAGAGTTAGCCCAAGCAAACCAGGGTCTTGTATACTCCGAGGGATCATTTGGACAGAATGCTTCATGCATAAAATTAGTCCCTGCGTGTGTCTTTGCCAGCATCGCTAAACAATCCTTAATCTCCTCATCACTATGCGAGGTCATCGCACGCATGATAATCCCGATGTGCCAAATCATGCCTTGCGGAGTGTGCGGACTTCCAACACCTGATGCTAATGCTCCGGAATGATAATATGGATTATCTTCTGACAGTACAAATCTTCTGGTATTTTGATACCTTATGTCATTCATATCACAATAATCCAAATAGGGCATCGCTAAGAGACTGGGTGAATTCGCATCGTCCATCAGATTATAATTCCCATAGCCATCGGTCTCATAGGCATAAATATCGCCATATACCGGATGCTTTACAATACCATAATCTTCTATGCCATCTCTAATCTCATTCTTTAACACGCTATATCGTTCTGCATATTCTGAATTCTTATATACTTCTCTGCAGATTTCTTCTCCATAACCCAATGCGACAACCGCCATCATATTCGCAGGAATGAGATATCCAAATTTACAACAGTCATCCGATGGCCGGAAACCGGACCAGGTCATTCCGGTATCATTTACCGGTCGTCCCTTCCCTTTATTAGTAAGGGTATCAGTCTTCGCGCCATTATGCCGTTGGAAGTAGTAGGATGAATCTTCATGCTTCTGTTCAATTCCAAATATCTTCAACACGTTACTTAACATATCCAGATATTCATCATTAAAAATTGAGGTGCATCCGGTTCTTTTCCAGTATTCGTAAGAGAGATAAATCGGAGCACACAAGGAATCTACCTCATATTTGCGTTCCCACACATGAGGATGCAATTGTGTATCATCTTGATGCCCTTTGCCATTCGCACTTTCGTTAAACGCATTCGCATAGGGATCCAAATTGACAAATTTAATCTGTTGTTGAATAACACCTTCAATGATGTCACCAAGCTCTCTATCCAGTTCTGCATAACGTAAGTAATGGCGCACTTGTGCAGCTGAGTCACGGAGCCACATGGCAGGAATATCACCTGTTATTACAAAGTAACTGCCATCCTGCAGCTGTTTCACTGTCGTTTTTATTGTATTTAGGAAGCATTGCTTAACCAAAGGCGCCAATTCAGGATAATGAACGTTATAGTATTGTTCTAATATTTCGGCCTTTTCTACTAGTATTTCCGGTATCTGTTTCATCTGATTTCTATCTCCTTTATTCTGTTCAGGGCAGGAATGAATAAATAATGATAAACATATAGGTTTTTTCAATAATCATTCCGAATCGTGTTCTATATTATAGTTAGAACTTATTATTTTCTTATCTACTTGTCCTGCATCTTATTCTTACTCTCTAGGACAATTTATGAGTACAGATACTGCCGCTGAACATCCCCAAGCGGTATAAAAAGTGTCCTCGGTCTTGTTATTCAACAATGTCCACATAATACCCTTGCTGTTCCGGTTATTCCATGCAGCTACTGCATTCTTGTTATACCATTCCACATATTGGTCCTGATCACATTCTTGAATGAATTTGCCCAACCATCTGGCAAGAATTCCTTTAAAACCAGGAAGGTCATTGCCGTCGCCTTCCGTATTCATAACCTGATTAGAAAACATCGTGTTAACTGTGTAATCCGCAGCCAATATCGCGTCCTTCAAATATACTTCATCACCGGAATATTGATACAGCTTCATTGCAGCACCGATAAAGGTCCCTTGGTTATAGGTAGAACACCAATTATTGATTCCGCTTTCCAGGTCATAAGCATCAAAGACAGCGCCTGTCTCACCGAAGAGATTGTCTTTCTCCCAGTTATATATTCTTAATGCTTTATCTATGTATTCCGTATTTGCGGTAAGCTCACCAAGAAGACAGGCTGCAATTACTGCCGGACAGTTGATGCAGGAGTTTTTCGTTTTATTTTCAATTCGCCAGAACAATCCACCACCAAGCTCCTCACTCCATGCTCGGTCAAAAACAAGGTTGAAATGCTTTTCTGCCTGCTCTAAGTATTTTATATCCTTGGTGATTGCATAGACTCTTGCACATGCGATTGTCATCCACATAATATCATCATTGAATTCATTATAAGACCAGTCTTCTCCATGCTTACTGATAAAGCCCTGATACATATCTTCAATAAGCAGCAAATACTTCTTATCTTCTGTCTGCTCATATGCATCAAAGATCTCTGCCTGTTGCCAGAAATCCTCTCCAACGATGTAGCCACCCTTCTCATCCTTTACGTAAAAACTATTAAGGAAGATATCCAGAGATTGTTTTGCCATATCGATCGTAGTATTATCCAGTAACACTTCCACTGTATTATCTTCTGTATTATCACCCTTAACTACTGTGGAAGCCTCTGTTTCTTTTGACATATTTTCTTCCTTCCTCTCTGAAGTATCTCTATCCGTTACGAACCATATCAGACTGAATGCAATCGCTACTAACAACAGAGCCACTATGGCTATATACTTTCTCCTCTTGCTTCTGATTATGGCATTATTATTCTTTTTCATTTACGTATCTCCTGCAGATTATTTACTAAACCTATCATGACTGCCCAAGGATATGTTTATGCCTAATGTGACCTTTTCCCTTTGGTTTCATAGGCACAAACTATGAGGTGTGCATTAATGCTTTTATTAATTCACACTCTATTAATGAGTTTCGCTGCTACTTCTAATAGCATAATTCCGCTGAGATGCTGCGCCAAATCGATATTAGCTGTTTCCTTTACCTCCCAGTTACCTCCGATTAATCCATGTTCGTTGATCCCTTTTTCAACAACACACCTGGCATTGTGAAGTATCATTTCTCGAAGATCATGTGACTGGGGATGAATTTCAATCAGATCATAAAGATACCGGACAAGGATGCCTT
>JAQZBA010000431.1 GCA_029239365.1 Herbinix sp.
CGTAGAAGGACTGTTAGTAAGCACAAAGAGTATCTATTTATTTCTAATTCCAATGAATTAGAGACAAGTAGATACTCTTTTTTAGAGTCTTAGGAATTTCTTATGATTTATGTATTGAATACAAGTCCATAATACTTCAGATCGAAATAATTAAGAGTATATTTACTCCTTCTTTTAGGCCCTTGGATGAGTATTCATATATACTTCTCTGCTATTCTTGAAGCTATGGGTAAGATATAGTTGCGTCGTAGTGATGTCCGCATGGCCCAAGAATTCCTGAACACTGCTAAGGTCTGCACCATTCTCGATAAGATGAGCTGCAAAGGAATGACGGATGGAATTGGGATTTATCTCAGTCATACCTACCAGCTTGGCATACGCCTTCAGTATCTTCCAAAGGCCTTGTCTTGTTAGGGGCTCACCGGAGGTATTAAGAAACAGAAATTCCTTCTGTTTCTTGTTGAAACTTTCCTCTCTGATCTCCAGATAAGACGATATCGCAGATTTAGCTGATTTTCCAAAGGGAACATTGCGCTCTCTTCGGTCTCCACAGGTAATATATCTGGCGGAGAGATTCACATCCTTTAGCTTCAAGGTTATAAGTTCGGTAACTTTAATTCCTGTAGCATACAGCAGTTCCAGCATAGCGAGGTCTCGAATCCCCTTCTTGGTACTCGTATCCGGTTGCAGTAGTAACTGATTAACCAGATCCGTCTTTAATATCTGAGGAGATTTTTTTTGAACCTTCGGTGGCTTAATTCTCTCTGAAGGATCTTCGGTAATCACCTGATGCTTAATCAGATACAGAAGTAAAGCCTTCATAGCAGCAATATTTCTTGATACCGAAGCGGGTGCTAACCCTTCCTTCTCTAAGGACAGAACATAGGAATTTAAGTTAGTTTCACTGATTTTGACTACAGAACTGATATTTTGCTTCTCCAAAAATAATTGAAGCTTCCTCAAATCATTCTGATAAGCCTGTAACGTGTTCTTGGACGCATTCTTCACTTCCTGCAGATAACTGATGAAATCATTGATATATTGCTCCACGATATATCTCCTCCTTCGCAATCCAAAATAATAAAAACCTTTAGGTAAATAAGGTAATGGCTTTCTTTAGAAAATACGCTCCCGGATATGCCTCCAAAAAGCTTGCAAATATAAGGGCTACCGCAAGTAATACTATGATAATCAGGTTCTCTCTGAGGGGCTTTAACACACCGGCTAAACTAGTATGGCTTGACTGATGGATGTCTCTACCGAGTAGATATCCCTTGTACAGACAGATCAGTACGATCGGAAGGTACAGTAAGCCATGAGGAAATAAATATACCAACACTAAAATAATTCCCTTGAAGCCATACTCCATGGTAACAGCAGAGATGAAAAAACCTGCAAAGAATCCGAAGGAAGCGACCTTTAAAGCCATATAGGGTATTCCGAGTATTGTAATGCTAAGCAACCAGAATATAACAAAATCATTGAAATTATTCCCCAGCACATACCGAAATAATCCTGCATGATTGATTTCGCTGTTCATTATCTCGGTGAATACATTATCCTCATAGATCCGTAGATTATCGGTAAAATGGTCACTAAATACATTAGCACATAATACTCCAAGAAATAAACCGATAATCAAAAGGATAATGGCTACCTGTATTACATTTGGACTGTTAATCAGTAACTTGAATTTCTTCATTTTAAATGCCTACCATCATACAAGCTATATAACATAGTATGAAATAACATTTAAATTAGAACAAGCACATCATTCCCGGGGATAGAGATAACTCAATTAACGACCAACCTTTGCACGGTAAGCAAGAATTGCAGCAACCGTCTTCGCATCCGTTATTTCACCCTTCAAAATCATTTTAGTCAGCTCTTCCGGAGAATAATGAGCGGTGGTTACGAATTCATCTTCATCTAGATTTTGTCTGGTGGGTGTAATTCCGGTAGTATAATAAATACATATCTTCTCGTTACTAAAGGCTATTGTAGTAAATACATCGATCAGATGATGCACTTCTCCTGGTTTGAAGCCTGTTTCTTCCTCACATTCACGAATAGCGCAGGTCTCGTTATCCTCACCGGGATTCAATCCGCCAGCAGGAATCTCAAGGGTGTAGCTGTCAATTGCGTTGCGGTACTGGCGTACCATGATAATGTTACCCATCTCATCCACAGGAACCATCGCTGAGGCTCCCTTATGATTGATGAAATCGAAGATGGTTGTCTTCTCTCCGTTAATCTCAATGGTATCATTATAATAATCGATAATTCTTCCCTTATGAACTAAATCCCTTTTTAAACGTTTATATGGACTCATATTAACCTCCAACGATAGTCTATCTTATGCTAATTTTATTTTTTAATACTTAAAGAAACCGCCTTCTCAAAGCAGGCATCCGTTGCTTTCATAATTGCATTACGCAACCCATGTTCCTCCAAAGCCTTTACTGCAGCGATGGTGGTTCCACCGGGAGAACATACATTATCTTTCAGCTTACCTGGG
>JAQZBA010000096.1 GCA_029239365.1 Herbinix sp.
TCCATGGATTTGGTTTTTTTTATTTAAATCATTGTAATATGGAGATAATAATCACAAATTGTATTTTCAATCATTTGGAGGTTTCAAGATGCAGATTGAGCGTGTAATCAACAATAATGTGGTGAGCGCCTATGACCAAAAGGGTAAGGAAATTGTCATCATGGGGAAGGGCATCGGATTCCAAGCAAAGCAGGGGAAGGAAATTGACCAGGCTTTAATCGAAAAGATATTCTACCTAGAGAGCCAGAATGCGGTTGATAAATTCAAGGAATTGGTTGAAAATCTTCCACTGGAGCACATTCAGGTATCCAATGAGATTATTACCTATGCAGATAAAGTACTGAACCGCAGATTAAACCCGAATATCTATATTACCTTGACAGACCATATTAATTTTGCAATTGAGCGCTTCCGCCAGGAGCTACTGTTTGATAATCCGCTATTATGGGATGTACAACGGCTCTACCGACAGGAATATCTAATCGGTGAATTTGCAGTTGCGTTGATTGATAAGAGGTTGGGTATCCGGTTGCCGGTGGATGAGGCAGCTTCAATCGCGCTTCACATTGTGAATGCGGAATATAACACCATTATGAGTCAGACGATGAATATTACGAAGCTTCTTCCGCAGGTGCTGCAGATAGTAAAGGACGATTTTGGAATTGTTCTTGAAGTGAATTCACTTCATTATGAAAGATTTGTTACTCATCTGAAATTCCTGGTACAACGTATCCTAAGCCGTGAGCAGTTGGATAACATTGATATGGAATTCTGCGAGATGGTGAAGAATCTCTACCCCTTGGAGTTTCAGTGCAGTGAGAAAATCGCTGATTATCTGAAGGCAAGCTTTGAAGACGTCATCGTTGTCGAAGAGCTGGCTATGTTATCGATACACATCCGAAGGGTGGTATTAGGAAATCGTTCAAAAGATTAGGAGGACAGCATGCTAAATACATGGATAGAGAAATTAGGATTAGGAAAAGACAAAGGCATGGAAATTCTGGCGCCAATTGAAGGAACTGTATGTGCTATTACTGAGGTGAACGACCCGGTATTTAGCCAAAAGATTGTAGGAGACGGAATAGCAATCATACCGAGCAGGGGAAGAGTAGTTGCTCCGGTAGATGGGACGGTATCCTTGCTTTTTGAGACAAAGCATGCAATCAGTCTAAAATCAGTCCAGGGAGCTGAGGTATTAATTCATGTCGGTCTAGATACCGTTAAGCTACAGGGAGAGAATTTTACAGCTTGTGTTCGGACCGGTGATACGGTAAGGGCAGGGGATCTGCTATTGGAATTCGATATGGAGAAGATCAAGGCAGCTGGCTATGAACTGATTACTCCGGTAATCATCTGCAACACAACCGAATATTCGGAGATTATCCCTCATATCGGCGGTGTGGTTAAGGAACTCGACAAAATCATGACAATTAAGAAATAACAGGATGCATGAATTATGACAGGAAAGGAGGTTGACTGGATGACTGAACTTAAATATGTAGTTACCGATGAGATAGGCATACATGCACGACCGGCAGGACTACTGGTTAAAACACTCACCGGATTCGACTGTGAAGTAACAATCAAGAAGGGTACGATGGAGACGAATGCTAAGAGTATCATAGGAATTATGGCTCTTGGAATTAAGAATGGGGAAGAAGTTACGTTTATCATCGATGGCTCTGACGAAGCGGAAGCTTCGGAAAAATTGGGGATTTTCTTAAATGAAAATTTATAAAAATAAATAACTGCTGTAAAACAGCAAACTATTAAGGAGGAGTAGACTATATGATGAAATTTTTACAGAGATTGGGAAAGTCACTTATGCTGCCGGTTGCATGTTTACCCGTAGCAGGTATCATGCTGGGTCTAGGCTATTGGATTGATCCGTCAGGTTGGGGTGCTAATAATGTTGCAGCTGCATTCCTTGTAAAAGCGGGAGCAGCAATTCTTGACAACATGGCAATCTTATTTGCAATTGGTGTTGGCGTTGGTATGTCTGATGACAATGATGGAACAGCAGGACTTGCCGGTTTGGTGTCCTGGTTAATGTTCACAACCCTGTTATCCAGTGGTGCAGTTGCAATGTTCACCGGTGCAGAGGCTGATATGGCCTTTGGCAAGATTGGTAATGCATTTATCGGTATCTTATCCGGTATTATTGGTTCTACCTGTTATAATCGTTTTAAAGGTATTAAATTGCCAACCGCTCTTTCGTTCTTTGCGGGTAAGCGATTTGTCGCTATTGCTACCGCTGGTGTAACGATAGTAGCAAGCTTAGCTTTATTCTTTATCTGGCCTTTCCTTTATGGCGCTTTGGTATCCTTTGGTAAAGCAATCATCAGTACCGGTGCAGTTGGTGCAGGTATTTATGGCTTCGCTAACCGTTTATTAATTCCTACCGGTCTTCACCATGCATTAAACAATGTATTCTGGTTTGACCTTGCAGGTATCAATGATTTAGCTAACTTCTGGTCTGGCGAAGGTACTTTAGGCGAGACAGGTATGTATATGGCTGGTTTCTTCCCGGTTATGATGTTTGGCTTACCTGGTGCAGCGCTTGCTATGTATCATACCGCTACCACCAAGAAGAAGAAAATCGCAGCATCCTTACTTATGGCAGCAGCTCTCTGTTCCTTCTTAACAGGTGTAACAGAGCCATTGGAATTCTCCTTCATGTTCCTTGCTCCTGCATTATATCTTGTACATGCGCTCTTAACCGGTATCTCCTGCTTCATCGTAGCATTATTACCGGCCAGAGCAGGCTTCAACTTCAGCGCAGGCTTAATCGACTTTATCTTAAGCCTTAAGGCACCTATGGCTCAGAACCCTTGGTTATTAATTCCGATCGGCCTTGTATTTTTCGTAGTGTATTATGCAATCTTCCGTTTCATGATTACCAAGTTCAAGTTAAAGACACCTGGTAGAGAAGATGATGATATTAGTGATGAAGAGTTGAAGGTAAGCCTCTCCAATAAAGACTTCGCAGCTGTTGCTGCTAAGATTCTGGAAGGTCTCGGCGGAAAAGCCAACATCGCATCGGTTGATAATTGTGTAACCAGACTTCGTATCGAGATTAAGGACTATACAGCAGTAGATGAGAAGAAGATTAAGGCGGCAGGTGTTGCCGGTGTCATCAGACCTAGCAAGACTAGTGTTCAGGTTGTTGTCGGAACGCAGGTACAATTTGTTGCTGATGAGCTTAAGAAGATGCTATAATTGCTTATTACTTAATAATTGATATAAAAACTTTCCTTGATTTACAAAAAGAAGAGAAGCAGCACGATATACGGAGGTGCGGGAGTGGCGTAATACCTGATAAGGGTATTGCACCACTCTTTTCTTATGCAGCCCGCAGTCAGGCAATGCCTACAAAGCAGGCACAATCATTTAAGAAAGTCAGTCCTATAAGATCCCTAAACTCTTCGCTATGGGTTTGCTTCAGCAAACTCTTTGTTCTGTAAACTAACTTTACGCGATATTAACTCAAATACTCTTGCATCATAAGCTGTTTTCCGATATTATTATGATAAAGGAAAGAAAGCTTCCTAGGTGAATATTACAGAGTTACTGCATTAGACAATCATTACTCAGTAATTCGTAATATAAGAGGTACTAGCTGGGGAAGTAATTCAAAATAAACAAAATCTATGAATTGGAAGAGAGGTACACAATATGCTTCAGGATGAATATATCAACTTCACAATCGAGAAACAAAAGCATATCGCACTGATTGCACATGACAGTAAGAAGAAGGAACTAGTGGAATGGGTGGAGACGAATAAGAATATATTAAAGAATCATTTTCTATGTGGAACAGGTACAACCGCAAGAATGATTTCGGAACAGACAGAACTGCCGGTTAAAGCTTATAATAGTGGTCCCCTCGGTGGTGACCAACAGATTGGATCCAGAATTGTTGAAGGAAATATTGATTTTGTTATCTTCTTCTGGGATCCCCTGGAGTCCCAGCCACATGATCCGGATGTAAAAGCATTGCTGCGTATCGCTGCGGTATATGATATTCCTGTTGCGAATAATAGAGCAACAGCGGATTTCATGATTACCTCCAGATACATGAATGAAGAGTATGAGAGACAGGTCATTAACTATAATACGATAATCCAACGTCGTATTAAGGATTTAAGTAAGTAGATGGATGAATTAAGTATTACCGAATAGTGTGTAGGAGATGGCAACAGCCAGAAGAATCAAGATTAGTGTGTGTAAGCATATAATTGAGCCGTGGAGTGAAGTCCGATGTAGATTAGGACTTCGCTCCACGGCTCTTATGATTTGAGTGTAGGATGCATCTTCTGGTTCTAACTATCTTTGTAATATAAATTAAAAGTTGGCTCTTCCGCTTGCCGATTAGTACATATTCTCGGTTAGATTATCAATAAAATATTTTGCAGCATCAGAGAGAGGGATATCTGTGTTATAAGCAACAACCAGCATACGGGAAGGTATCTCCTTGGTAGTATTGATGACAGCCAGATCGCTGAGCTCCTTCACACAGAAGTCGGGTATGAAGGCGATACCTAATCCGATCTTTGCGAGGTCAATTAATAAATCATTGCTGCTGAGTTCGATGGCCGGCACCAGATCCAAAGAATTCTCCAGGAACAGATTATGAAGGAACATACTGGTGGTGGAACGCTTGTCCAGCATCAGTATTGGGTTAAGCTGTAGCTCCTGAAGCGTGATGGGATGGTCATTTAAAGGGAAAGCCTCGGGGTTAGCGATAAAAATATCCTTGAATTCCTTCACAGGAAGAATCTGCATCATATTATTCAGCCCGGCGTTGGGCGAATTGGTGATAATCACATCAACATCATTGCGTTCCAGTAGCTTCGCGCATTGGAATGAGGTAGCATTAGTCACCTTGATATGAATGTTAGGATATTTCTTGTGGAAATTATTAAGGTAAGGTACCAGATAATAACGGCAGATAGTATCACTTGCACCAATTCGTAGCTGTACACCGCTTTTCGGGTCGGCACAGAGCTGGTTTTCACCACGGCTGATTAGATTAATAGCAGGCTCGATGTGTTTGAGTAACAGCTCTCCTTCCTTGGTTAATGCTACGCGCTTGGTGCTACGGATGAAGAGGATTTGGTTTAAGCGCTTTTCAAGTGTTTTAATTGACTGGCTTACTGCGGATTGGGAGATGAATAAGGTGTCTGCCGCTTCCGAAAAGCTTAAACTTTTTGCTACATGATAAAAGACTTTATATAGTTCGTAATTAATATCCATATGATTTCTCCTTTATGTTTTGAGGTTTCTTGCATCGATTAGCTGTAATCCGCTACTGTTTCCTACAGTAGATTACTCCCCCTCTATTGCTTGAAAAGTGCATCGAGCTCATCTTCGGGAATCGGCTTTTTGTATAAATATCCCTGAATGTAATCACAGGAATGATCAGCCAAATAAGTGAGCTGATTGTTGTATTCCACACCCTCTGCTATTGTTTTCAACTTAAGACTATGAGCCAAGGAGATAATATCACCGACAATAGGAATTCTTGTATCCGTCTTTAATAAATCATCAATAAAGGATTTATCAATCTTCAGAATATCGATCGGTAATATCTTAAGATAGTTAAGGGAAGAATAACCGGTGCCAAAATCATCCAGAGCGATTCTCACTCCAAGAACCTTCAATTCACTTAAGATATCGACGGTATACTGAAGAGATTCAATTGCAACAGATTCTGTTATTTCTAGTTCAAGAGAGCTTGGGTTGAGTTCAGTCTCTAATAATATCTGTTTTACCATATCGATAAAATTAGAATCCATGATTTGAACCGCTGAGATATTAACACTGATGATCAGCTGGCTTAATGGATCATTATCTTGAATGGATTTAAACTTCTGACAAGCTGTTCTTAATACCCATTCGCCAATAGGAATAATCAGCTTTGTCTCTTCGGCAATCGGAATGAATAAGCCCGGACTCAAAAAGCCTAGTTCTCTACTGTTCCAACGGATCAGAGCTTCGAAGCCTCGAATGGTATGATTGACAGTATCATATTGAGGCTGATATAGAAGTTTGAATTCCTTCTTATCAATCGCTTGAAACAAATGATTCTCTATATTCGATTTCTCTGTTAATTCCTCTAACATAGAGTGATCAAAATATTGTATTTTGTTCTTTCCATATGCTTTTGCTTTATACATCGACATATCAGCACTCTTAAGCATGGAGGAGGTACTATTACCATCCTTTGGATAAACGGCTACTCCAAAGCTTGCTGAAAGGCGGATTGCTACATTATTATAATAAAATGGAGTTAAGAAATTGTTGCGAATTCCTTCAAGCTCTTCCAGTAACTCAGCTTCCGACAGTGTTCTTGTGATAAGCAAAGCGAATTCATCCCCACCGATTCGCCCGAGGATATCTCCATTTTTCAAGGAGTTATTAAGATGCTCTGTAGCAAATAGCAGATACTTATCTCCGACCAGATGGCCCATGGTATCATTTACCTTCTTGAAGGAATCTACATCGATCAAAACAAGGTAAAGTGGTTTCGATTGTTTACTGAAAAGTTCTATCATTAAGTCAACATGATCCATGAACATCGTACGATTCGGTAAGCCGGTAAGAACGTCATAATAAGCCAGTGAATGAAGCTTTTGTTCGCCCTCTATGATTTGATTCGTATATTTAATAAGCTGTTCATTTTGATCACGAAGCTCTTCCTCGGTTGCACTAAGTTCTTCATAGAGCGCGGTGATATCACCTTTTTGTCCATTCGCCAACCGATATTGTTGATAGAGATTCATGAATCGATCGGTATTGATCTTATGCGTAATACTTAATATTAGGAAAAGCAGTATGACTAAGAATGCTTGAGGTACTAAATAATAGAGAGATATCTGATAAGTAAAGCTACTGGCATTGAATACGGCGTATATGCTCGCCAGAATAGTTACAAGACCGATGATGTAAGCCATATCTTTTTTGATTCTTGACATGGCAAAGATTATTTGAATTAATGCGATGGTCCAGACAGCCGGACCGACCACTTGATATAATCGGAAGAAAATAAATAAGAACCAAAAAGCAAAAAGGAAGGAAACCAGATTAGAGGTTAAAGAAGTCTTTAACTTTAATCTGCGAAGGAATTCGAAGGAAAACCCTAGGATTAAGAATATAGACGTATTCATGATCATGTCATCGAAAAAGACAGCCTTAGCGAAAAAATAGCGAAGTAAGCTGACGATTGTTCCGGTGAACATAAGAGGTGAGAACAACATACAGGCAAGCTGATTCTCGTAGTAGGTGATTTGCTCGATGTCATAGGAGCTATTGATCGCCTTAATTGTATCGGGTACATTTTTCCTCAGATCAGAATGAATTATCATATGTTTTATCCCTCTGCAAACTGTGTATTTTTACAGGTGTATTAACCCTCTATCTATTAGCCTGCCTAATAAAAGGATTAATATATATTAATTTTGATTATAAGACATGTTATGCTATAATGCAAGTAAATGATAGGACATAAGGGAGGAATCCCATAATATAGTGATGTTAACGCATCGGTATAAAGGAGACTTGTATGAATAACGTAAAGAGAATCTATGTTGAGAAGAAAGCACCGTATGCTGTAAGAGCAATGGAATTACGGACGGAATTATGCAGCTATTTAGGTATGAAAAGTCTTGCTGCGGTACGTGTTTTAATTCGCTATGATATAGAGAATATTAGTGAAGAGACCTATCAGAAAGCACTTGGCACCGTTTTCTCAGAGCCTCCCTTGGATCTGTTATATGAGGAGAAGTTTGACGCAGGTAGTGGGGACCTCTTATTTACAGTAGAGTATCTTCCGGGGCAGTTTGATCAGAGAGCAGACTCGGCAGAACAGTGTGTAAAGCTACTTAACGAGAAGGAAGAGCCGGTGATCCGTTCCGCTACCACCTATATCTTATCCGGTAATATAACGGTGGATGAATTTGACCGTATAAAAAGCTATTGCATTAATCCGGTAGACTCCCGCGAAGCAGAGGACGCTAAACCAAAGACCTTAGTGACAGAATTCGATGAGCCGGAGAATGTTATGTATCTGGAGGGCTTTAACGAGCTGGAGATAGAAGAATTAAGAAAGCTTTATGCATCCCTGAATTTAGCAATGACCTTTCAGGATTTTGGACATATACAGAATTACTTTAAATCAGAAGAGAAACGTGTTCCAACTATGACGGAGATCAGAGTGCTGGATACCTATTGGTCAGATCATTGCCGTCATACCACTTTCTTAACGGAGCTTAAGGATATCAAGATAGAATCAGGCTATTATTCAGATCCAATTCAGGCTGCATATAGCAGTTATCTTATGGAACGTGAGAAGCTTTATTCCGGTAGAGAGGATAAATACATCTCCCTAATGGATATCGCACTGCTGGCAATGAAGAAGCTGAAGTCAGAGGGTAAGCTATCGGATATGGAGGTTTCGGATGAGATTAATGCCTGCTCCATCATCGTACCGGTTGAGATTGACGGTAAGACGGAGGAATGGTTAGTATTCTTTAAGAATGAAACCCATAACCACCCCACAGAAATTGAGCCTTACGGCGGTGCAGCCACTTGTCTTGGTGGTGCAATTCGCGATCCTTTGTCAGGAAGAGGCTATGTTTATCAGGCAATGCGTGTCACCGGTGCAGCTGACCCTACGATTTCTCTTAAGGATACGATGAAGGGCAAGCTTGCTCAAAGAAAGATCTGTACCGGAGCGGCATCCGGTTATAGCTCCTATGGTAATCAGATAGGACTTGCAACAGGGTTGGTAGATGAGATCTATCATCCGAATTATGTGGCGAAACGATTGGAAATCGGTGCGGTCATGGGTGCGGCTCCTCGTAAGAATGTCATCCGCGAGAATTCTGATCCGGAGGACATTATCATTCTGATGGGAGGAAGAACCGGCCGTGATGGTTGTGGCGGTGCAACTGGTTCCTCTAAGAGTCATACCACAGAATCAATCGCTACCTGTGGTGCAGAAGTACAGAAAGGTAATGCCCCTACTGAACGTAAGCTTCAACGTTTGTTTCGTAGAGAAGAGGTAAGTAGATTAATTAAGAAATGTAACGATTTTGGTGCCGGTGGTGTATCCGTAGCAATTGGTGAGCTGGCAGCAGGATTAAGAATAGACTTGGATCAGGTTCCGAAGAAGTATACCGGACTGGATGGTACTGAATTAGCAATATCCGAATCCCAGGAGAGAATGGCAATTGTCGTTGATCCGAAGGATGTTACTCAGATGCTTAAGTATGCAGAAGAAGAGAACTTAGAAGCAGTTGTGGTTGCTAAAGTAACAGAAACCCCTAGATTAGTCATGGACTGGAGAGGCCAAGAGATTGTGAATATCTCTAGAGCATTCTTAGATACAAATGGTGCTCATCAGGAGGCAAGTGCTTCTATCAGTATCCCATCCAAAGAGGATAATTACTTACGAAAGGGAACTGTAGATCTGCAAGGCGATCTTAAGGAATCTTGGCTTAAGAGTCTGTCTGCACTTAATGTCTGCTCCAAGAAGGGCTTAGTCGAGATGTTCGATAGCTCCATCGGTGCAGGAACTGTTACGATGCCTTATGGTGGAAGATACCAGCTTTCACCGATACAGACTATGACAGCAAAGCTTCCGGTGCTTCATGGAAGCTGTGATACAGTATCCATGATGAGCTATGGTTTTGACCCGTATCTATCCAGTTGGTCCCCGTTCCATGGTTCGGTATATGCTGTAGTAGCTTCTATAGCGAAGATCGTAGCTGCTGGCGGTGATCATACCGGAATTCGTTTCACCTTCCAGGAGTTCTTCCGTAAGCTGGGCAACGATCCGAAACGCTGGGGAGAGCCACTTGTAGCATTACTCGGTGCATATGATGCACAGTTGAAGCTTGGACTTCCATCGATCGGTGGTAAGGATAGTATGTCCGGAAGCTTCAATGATATCGATGTTCCTCCGACCTTAGTAGCTTTTGCTGTTGCTATTGCGAAGACTGCGGATGTTGTGACAACTGAGTTAAAGAAGGCCGGTGATGTATTAGTCAAATTTGCGATTAAGAAGGACATTTATGACCTTCCTGATTATACACAGGTAACAGAACTTTATAACAAGCTAACTAAGCTGATGAGAGCAGGTAGAGTGGCAGCTTCCTTTGCAGTGGGCTATGGCGGTGTTGCTGAGGCAGTAAGTAAGATGGCCTTTGGTAACAAGCTGGGTGTGAAGCTGGAGTGTAGCCTTACGAAGGAGGAATTATTCCTTCCGGGTTATGGTGAAATTATTGTTGAGCTATCCGCAGACACTGTGAATTCCTTGAGTGAATATGGCTTTGGAGTAGACGAGTATCAAGCAATTGGTACCATTACACAAGAGAAGGTCTTTAGCCAGAATGAGATTAGTATTACCATAGAGGAGGCCCTGACAGCTTGGATGGGTACATTAGAGAAGGTATACCCAACCAGATCTAAGATAGAGGAGAAGAAACTTGAAACCAAGCTCTTCGATGCAAAACAAATCTATGTGGCTAAGAATAAGGTGGCTAAGCCGAAGGTATTTATTCCGGTATTCCCCGGAACGAATTGTGAGTATGATACACTGAAAGCATTTGAAAATGCAGGTGCTGAGATAAAAACCATTGTATTTAAGAATTTGTCGGCGGATAACATTCGGGAATCTGTGGGGGCCTTTGCAGAGGGAATTCAGGGGGCACAGATACTGATGTTCCCCGGTGGCTTCTCCGCCGGGGATGAACCCGACGGCTCAGGTAAGTTCATAGCAACTGCCTTCCGTAATGAGAAGATCAAGGATGCGGTAAGCAACCTTCTTAATGTACGTGATGGATTAGTACTCGGTATTTGCAATGGCTTCCAGGCGCTGATCAAATTAGGGCTGGTTCCATACGGTGAGATAACACCTCAGAAGGAGGATTCTCCTACTCTAGCCATGAATAATATTGGCCGTCATATCTCCAAATCAGTTTATACGAAGGTGGTTACCAATCAGTCTCCCTGGTTAATGAAGGCAGAGCTTGGTGGAGTATACTCCATTCCGGCATCCCATGGAGAGGGAAGATTTGTAGCAAGTGAAGAATGGATTAAGAAATTATTCGCGAATGGACAGATTGCAACTCAGTATGTGGACCTGAGTGGCAATCCTACGATGGATGAGGATTTTAATCCGAACGGCTCTTATTATGCAATTGAAGGTATCACCAGCCCGGATGGAAGAGTTCTTGGTAAGATGGCACATTCAGAACGTCGTGGATCTTCTGTAGCACTTAATATTACAGGGGAGCAGAATCAATATATTTTTGAATCCGGTGTAGCTTACTTTCAGTAAGTAAATTGTCTTCGTCAGTAGCAGTAATTAGATGTGGCTGTCTAATATCGTGCTAATTCTTCTCTTCATATTGTGATATGAAAAGGGTGTTGAAAGTGGTAGGCTTTCAGCACCCTTTTCATGTA
>JAQZBA010000097.1 GCA_029239365.1 Herbinix sp.
GAATTGTAAAATGTATTAATTTTCTCATGCAATTCATGGATAAAACCGAATCCCAAGAATAACAAACTGATATATGCTATTAAACCTTCAACTTAGTCAAGCGGAACAAAAATATTTTTCCTCATTGTATGCTCTTACCGGATATGGAAAAAGAAATTTAATTATAGAAAATTTCCATGAAGTATATGGATATTATGAACCTAATATTGAAAAAACTTTTTATTTAGATCATTGGTATCGATAGCAATTACACCAGCTTTTGAAGATATGGATCGGCTATAATTAACTAGACAGAATTTTTAAGGGCATATATGATATTCTTAATAAAGAAAGGATGATGCCCTATGTCTCAAAACTATGAACCAAGAACCCGTCGTACATTTACACCCGAATTTAAACAGCAAATCGTTGATCTCTATTCCTGTAGAAGAGTAAGCCTTGTACAACTTTCTGTAATCTAATCCCTCCAATATATGGCTCAGCAGTCGGATAGAATCATCTTCAGGTATCAAACCTTCCAAACTTAATGGTAAAACCAGTTGATATCCATCATTAAATTCGGTATAATTCTTCTTGTGTAATTGAGTTAGTCGCATAACTAATTATACCATTTTTGCGGATTCTAAGGAATCTGCATTTTTGATTTTTGGGCATAAAAATGGAGCAGCTGCTCTACTAACTTACTTAGTTTTGCAACAGCCCCTTCCTTGTGATTTTATTCGTTATTTTTCGTTTTACACCTCAAAACAGAACCCGTTAGTTGTAAACAGCCTGTATCTTTTTTCTTCGCGCTTCGTGAACTGACGTACTTCATCCGGCAACTAGCTACTTCGCTGCTGCTCTTATGCCTTTATCTTATCCTGACTGCTGTTCCGGATGCGGTAACCATCAGCATTCCGTTATTGGTTCCGAGTACCTCGTAGTCAATATCAACTCCCACCACAGCATCTGCACCCATCTGATAAGCGCGTTGTGTCATCTCCTGCATTGCCTGTTCTCTGGCTCTGATCAGTTCCTCCTCATAGGTTCCGGAGCGGCCTCCAAAGAAGTTGGAGAGCCCTGCAGCAAAATCCTTCACAAAGTCTACACCGGAGATAACCTCTCCGAACACTACACCTAGATAATCCGTAATCTGTTTTCCTTCAATAGAAGGGGTTGTAGTTATAATCATAATTACCTCCATTCTGCCGCTAACCGCGGCACAAACAATACCTGAAAGAAGTTCAAAGTGAAATTCCAATGGATTTCATTTTCTTTCACTCTTTTCTCTCTTCCTGTTTCCATCTTTAAGTGTCTATTTGGTAAATTCTACAGTTACATCACCACTACTTAATTCGGTCATAATTCTTCTGGCAGCCCCCTCATTCGTGGTGAGATGTTCCTCAAAGCGGTCACCGTCAACACGGATCTTACCGTAGGAGGTATCCAGATCCAGTGCATAATCAGCAGATGAGCCCAACATAGCAAGAGTGACATCGCCGTAGCTGTTACTGATATCCGAGGATATTATATCGCCGTTTGTAATCTCACAGTTACCGCTGCTCAGGTTCAGCTCCAACTCATCAGAGGTAAGTCCATCCATAGTTATATTACCATAGGAATCGGAGATATCGATAGTGTTGCTTACCAATCCTCTAATAGTAACATCACCACTGGACATGGTCACATTGAATTTGTCATAAGTGGTATCTTCCGATAAGCGTAGGTCAGTGGTGTTGATATTGGTAAAATCTGCATTTCCATAGGAATTGGTGAAGTCCAGTTCCTTAGCCTGAAAATCCGTGATCTTACTGGTACCTGAGGATAGGACGATCTCAGCATCTAGTGCGGCGGCCTCCTTCATCGTGAAGTCACCGTAGGATACGGTCACATCAAGCTCCTCTGCAATAAAACCTTGGATATTCACGTCTCCGGAAGAGTCCTTGATATTGATACTGCTCATCTGACTGTTCTTCGGGAGATATACCTTGATATGGTTGTCAAGGTTGAAATTGATGGAATAGGAAGTCGGGAAGCAATCACTATCATCAAAGATTAGCGTGCCATTCTCCAGTGAATATTCCGGTTCCTCCTCCCAATAGAGATAATCAATCTCTACATAAAACTTGTCAGCTTCGACCAACTCTACTTCTGCGATGCCGGTATGGATATTGATGTCGGTAATCGGTTCCACTTCGGTCTTCTCTATATTGAATTCCGAGGCATCGTCCCGGTCGAGTTGGTTGGTGGCATTCAATACATAATTGACGCCGCAGCCTGTCATAAGTGCACTGCTTAATATAAGTAGAAGCACGACGGCAAGCATTTTGGATTGTTTTGTTCTCATTACATAATCCCTCCCATGCTACGTAATTAACAGTCTCTACCATAATATAGCTTTCTAGGCCGGCACTGTCAAGGGCACTGGAGGCTGGAAACGCAGTTTTAATCGACTTCTAATCTGGGCTTTAACCGTCTGTAATTAAGAGGGATATATCCGAAGTATAGGAATAAGAATGGGTTGGGCTGCGTCATTGAAGCAGCAGGTGGGTTTAGTACGAATTACTGTGAAATACAAAAATAAAAGAAAAAAACACATGGTAATCTTTACAAAAATCTTTTAAAATAGTATTAGTCGAACATATTTAGTAAAGAATGAAAGTGAAAATATGAGTTGATGGTATTCATAGCATGAGTGATGACAGTTAAGTGTTGAGAGGGATACGAATCCTCCTCTTTTGTTGCTATTATTTTTATATTTGAAGGGAGATTAATATTATGAATAATTTCACATTTTACAGCCCTACCTATTTTGCCTTCGGTAAGGATACAGAGAAGGAAGCCGGTCACTATGTACATCGTTTTGGAGGCACCAAGGTTCTGATACACTACGGCGGCGGTTCTGTTGTTCGTTCCGGATTACTGGACAGAGTTAAGGAATCCTTAGCTAAGGAAAATATAAGTTATGTTGAGCTGGGAGGAGTGCAACCGAACCCCAGAAGCGGTCTTGTTTATACAGGAATTGAGTTATGCAAGAAGGAGGGTGTGGACTTCATCCTTGCGGTAGGCGGAGGAAGTGCGATTGACTCAGCGAAAGCGATCGCCGCCGGTGCAGTATATGATGGTGACTTCTGGGATTTCTATGAGGGTAAGCAGGTGGAGAAGGCACTGAAGGTAGCAACCGTTCTTACGATAGCGGCAGCAGGCAGCGAAGGCTCCGGTGACACGGTAATCACGAAGGAAGAGGGAATGTTAAAGCGTGGTGCAGGTAGTGAATATCTACGTCCGGTTTTCTCCATCCTGAATCCTGAGTTGACTCAAACTCTGCCTGCCTATCAGACAGCAGCAGGAGCGACGGACATCATGGCTCATGTATTTGAGCGTTATTTTACGAACACGAAGGAAGTTGAGATTACTGACCGCCTCTGTGAAGCAGTACTTACAACCATGATTAAAGAGGTTCCGAGAGTGATCGCAGACCCGAATCACTATGAAGCGAGAGCGAATATTATGTGGGCAGGAATGGTGGCTCACAATAATCTTGTCGGTGTAGGCCGTGACCAGGATTGGGCCAGTCATATGATCGAGCATGAGCTCTCAGCTCTTTATGACGTTGCTCACGGTGCAGGACTGGCGGTAATATTCCCCGCATGGATGACCTATGTGATGAAGCAGGATGTGATGCGCTTTGCTCAGCTTGCAGTAAGACTCTGGGGTTGTCATATGAACTATGCTCAACCTGAGGAGACAGCAAAGGAAGGGATCGAGCGTCTGAAGAAGTTCTTAACCTCCATCGGGATGCCGATAAGCTTTAGAGAACTTGGCGCGAAGGAAGAGGATATCCCTTATATGGTGAAGACCTTAGGCCTTGGCGATCAGGAGACCATCGGTGGTTTCCTACCACTGACCAGTGATGATATAACCAATATCTATCGTCTGGCTCTGTAAGATAATTCTGAATAATAATATCAGTATAAAGTAATTGAAATAAGAAGGAAGAGCAATCGATTTCCCCATACACACACCGTGTTCGAGGAAACCGATTACTCTTCCTTCTTTGTATCCATATTTGGTTCGAGTGTCATAAGTCAATGTAGAATGGAGAATATATGTGCCTATGTATGCAGATGGCGCAGACCGGCCGATTGCGGATGCTTTATTCCGCATGAGGGAAAGGCAAGTCCAGATGTATGCATAGGCATATATATTCTCCTTATATACTTAGTCGACTTATGATCCCGAACCATACAATAGTACATTTAATCAAGTGCCTGAGAGAGGCGGTAATAGGAGCGGTTCTTCAGCATTCGGCGGATTAACTGAAGGAAGGTATCATTCGTATCATCTCGGTAGAGAATCTCCCTGGACAGGGAAGGATTATCGGTGATGATGCTGTCCACCTTCAGGGACTTCATCCGTTCGAGCTCTCTCATAGTATTGACCGTCCAGGCATGGACTTCTTTACCGGCACGATGTGCACTGGTTACGATATCTTTACTGATAAAGTTATATCTGATACTGAAGAAGTCCACATACTCCTTATCGAAGAAGTTCCCATAGACGGCGGATAGAATTAAGCCGGTATGAAGGTCTTCGTTTAAACCCTTTACCTTACGCAGGGCATTGTGGTTGGTGGAGGAGATAATGCATTGATTCTCGTAATCGTATTCCTCAATGAGTGCAACCAGCCGTTCCTCCAAGGCCTGCTCATTACCGGTTATCTTGATCTCAATATTTAATTTGATCCGATCCTTGCAATGGATGAATACCTCCTCCAGAGTGGGTATTCTGGTATTCAGATAATCAAGGGAGAACCAGGAGCCGACATCCAGCCCATTCAACTGTTCATCGGTAAGCTCCCAGATGAATTCATTTACTCCGGCGGTACGCTGTAAGCTCTTATCATGAAGGAGGATCAGTGTTCCATCCTTGTTCTGCTGAACATCAATCTCTGCATAGTCTGAGCCTGCGATAATTGCGCTCTCCAGGGCTGGAATCGTGTTCTCCGGAGCGATATGGGAATTGCCGCGGTGGGAGGAGATAGTGACACCGGTCAGGATATCCCCCAGATAGTAGGAATCATGATAGATAGAGTAGTAGAGATTGAAGACACCGGCAATCAATAGTGTAAGGATGAGGCCGTTGATGATAATGCGCTGCTTCTTACTCTGATAGGTAAAATGGTACTCCGAGTCAGGATAATCAGGCAGAATATCCTGTAAAGCCTCCTGCTGATAGGTGTGGAACAGTGAAGTGGTCAGGTTGATATGAAAAACAAAGGTAATCATACTAAAAAGGAGGGTAGCATACAGGTTGATCCTAGGATATGCAGATAGAAAGACGGTAATTACTATGCTCTTATCCGCGAATAGATAAGCTCCCAAAGCAGTTAGCAATAGCAACCCATAATAAAAGGCAAAGAAGCCAAGGGTAAACAGAGTATGACTGATAAGCAGGATTCGGAAGGTGCGATTGCCCCTACCCTTTAGTAGCTCCTTGGAATATTGAAGAGCCTTTGTGAAGGAGATGTGCTCGTTCATATAGTAATGCAGAGCGAAGATACCTCGGAAGGAGATGAAGCTTACGAGTATCAGGGCAATCAGAATAAAAATCTTCAGGATCAGTTCATCGTCTGTTCCACTGGTGAATTCAATGTCTGCCAGAAAGGTGATTCCGAGCAGTACCGGCAGGTTAACGAAGATATAGAAGGGCAGTGTAAAAAGCAAGGGTGCCAGTCTTCCAAATCGGAGATCGAAAAGGGTCTTGAATAGCCCAAAGTGGATAAGTCGGGAAAGGGAAGGGCGTTGAGTATGACCCTCCGTACTGCAATAATATAAGAGAGATGCCAGCTTCGTCTGTAGAAACAGAAGTATCACGAAGAGCAGTAGAGCGAGCAGTAATAGAGCATGAGGTGTGGTAAGCAATGCCAGTACATTTTCTTGAGTAATATAACTGACCCTCGATAGCTTCATAATCAGCTCCAGGGTATGGTTGGCAAAGGGGATTAAGAACATTATGAAAAATATATTATAAAAGGTATCCACCAGGAAGAGAGATCGGTTGTGATACCGAAGATATTGATTTTTCAGATGCATCGATGTTTTCATAGTAATCCGCCCTTTCGTAATTATTAGTATTTCTGATTTCTGATACTATAGAAAGAGAAGAATCGAGCGGGACGCAATCAATGGTTCAACCACTTATATGGTTGGGCTTGATGTTATTGTATGCAACTTCGTTCTTTGTGGTGTAAATCCATAATACTTCTTGTATTCAGAATAAAAATGACTTAGGCTATGAAAACCGCATTGCTCACAGACCTCCAGAACAGTGAGGGAGGATTTATCAAAGAGCTTCTTAGCGTAAGTAAGTCGTTTTTCATTGATATAGCGAGTTGGTGTGGTATGAAGATATCGTTTGAATTCACGGTTAATGTATTCCTGGGAGTAATTTGAGATTGCCAGAAGTCTGGGAAGTCCTTGGGTATAGTTTTCGGGTTTTTCAAATTCATCCAGCAAAGATACCAGCCAATCCGGAATGTGAGGAGCTTTTTGTTTCTGCTGAGTGGTCAATATATAGTAGGCTACTGTCGAAAGCAGCATTAAAAACAGTTGATCACGCTGCTTTCCGGCAGTTAGGTTTTTTAATTTAATAAGAAGTTCTTCTACCTGACGGACGGATGCTTCATCGAGCTGTACATGACTCGGAAGTGCAAGCTCGTTAAGGGGTTCGAGAGCAGCATCATAGAATCGATTTACCGTCTCGAATTGAGGATGTGAAAATCCCACATTATAGAACTCGAAATCTTGTGATTGGTAATAGTTATAGCAATGTACATCACTTGGGCGCATTAAAACAAGAGAACCGCGTTCAACAACTTGTACGGTATCGTTAACAACATGGAGTGCCCGACCTTTACTGACCAGAAAATATTCATAGAAAGTATGGGTATGCATAGGATAGGTTTCACTGACACTGCATTGCTTTATTACAGTCATATCTACTGCATGTTTTTCATTTCCAAGACAACGAATCATATCGTACTCCTATAAGCTAAAAATTACTTTTCTTAAAGTCAATATACCATAGTAATGGGTCAATGTATAGGAAGAAAAAAAATACGAATTCGATATAATGAAGAGTAGTAAAAGTAAATTAGGATAGGAGCAGGATAATGTTTAATCATGATAAAAGAGATTTGGACTATGCATTGGCCTTTACAGAACTATATCAAAGCGAACCGGATAAGGCGTTACGCGAAGCAAAATGTTTAAAGATGCAAGTCCCCTATATCCTGGAGGATATTTGTGAAGATGATTTAGTGGTTGGTTATATGCGCCATGGTTTTGTAGGCTTTTCACCTCAATATGGAGGGGTATATACCTATTATTTTCATGATGATAAGGTGGAGGAAGTATTAAAACATCTAGAAAATGAGCTTTCGCCCGATTACATAGAACAGGTTAATAGAATGAGCCTCTTTTGGGCTAAGGAAAATACATTATGTAAGGTGAAAGAACGATATTATCAAAAATATCCAATGAAAGATGATATTAGAGCATCCTACTACTATAATGCATGTCGTATCGCCGGTATGAACGTAGATCTGGACTTGTTGGTCCATACAGGCTTAAACGGATTAAAGAAAAGGGTACAGTCCTACCGCACTGCCAATGGAGCTTCTACGTTTTACGATGCTTTGGAGCAATCCATCGATGTTATTTCGGAAGCTTGCTTGCTTTATGCTAATAAAGCTCGTGTGCAAATAAGAACGGCGAGCATGAAAAGGAAGGCACAGCTGGAGGAAATCATTTGTACTTTGGAACACATTGCAGTTGAGGCACCAAGAACATTTAAAGAAGCCTTACAGCTGATGTGGATTTATTCCGTATGTTCTGATTTGATGAATTTTGGACGCATGGATCATTATCTGGGGGATTTTTATGCCAGGGATATTGACAGTGGAAGGTTGACAGAAGATGAGGCCATCGATTATCTGTCTTCTTTATTCCGCAATATCATTAAAATCAATAAAATTCATGACAGTAGAATTATTATTGGCGGTTTGGGTAGGAAGGATGTTCAGGCAGCAGATCGTCTTGCCTTAGTATTAATCAAGGTAGCAAGACTGGTGAAGGATGTGGTTCCTCAGCTTACCCTTCGCTATTATGATGGTATATGTGAGAAATTAGTGGATGAAGCCTTGATCAATATTCAAGAAGGTGCAGTATATCCGATTCTATATAGTGATGATGCAATTGTACCATCAATAGAGAAGATCTATGCAGTTGATCACCAAATGGCCTGCCGATGGGTACCGTTTGGATGCGGAGAATATGTGATCGAAGGTTATGGAACCGCTACTCCAAATACCGGTGCAATTATATCCACTGCCTTAGATGTAGTCTTACATAGAGGAATAAATTCATTTAGCGGTATTAGAGAAGCAGAAGATTGTGGGGATCCTGCTGAGTTTGAAACCTTTGAAGATTTATTCCGGGCATATGAGTCTATCTTAAAACCGGTATGTGAGTCCATGGCTTATCACGAGCAGTTGAATTATGAGGTGGCAGGGGAAGAAGCATGTTATCTCCATCTTAGTTTATTGATTCATGACTGCGTCGAAACCAATCAACCGATTTTTAGTGGAGGATGCCGATTCCTTACCGCAACCAGTGAGGTGTTTGGTTTAATTACCTGCGCAGATAGTTTGATGGCGATTAAGCATTGTGTTTATGATAACAAGATATTTACATTACCACAGATAGTGAAAATGTGTGATGCTAACTTCGTGGGATATGAAAAAGAACGGAGTATCTTACAAGGAGCTCCGAAATATGGGAATGACGATGACGAAGCGGATAACATGGCGATCAGGGTATTTAATCATATTGCCGATCTGCACGAAGAAGCAGGTGCCCATACTAACTTATATCGTTATAAAGTAGTGAGTGTTAATAATTCCGGTTCCTCCGAACGCGGGGAACGTACCGCTGCTACTCCCTGTGGCCGCAAAAAAGGAGATGCGCTTTCCAATGGCAACAGTCCATCCCTGGGCGCGGATAAAAACGGATTGACAGCTACTTTGAATTCAATGGCTAAAATAGATCCACTGCGTCATGTAGGAGTGGTTCATAACATTCGGTTTAATAAAGAGCTACTTAAGAATAATACTGATAAAATAAAAATGGTGCTCAAAACCTTCTACGAGAACAACGGAATCCAGACGAATCTATCCTGTGTTGGGAAAGAGGATCTGGAACAAGCTTTATTATTTCCGGAACGCTATAAGAATTTAATTGTACGAATTGGTGGTTTTAGTGCCAGATATGTAGAATTGAGCAAGGTAATCCAGCAGGAAATATTATTACGTACGACTTATGAGGAGCTCTAGATGTGTAATTCAGAAGTTATAAAAGGCATTATTTTTAATATTCAGCGTTTTTCACTGCATGACGGACCGGGGATACGGACTACAGTGTTTCTGAAAGGCTGCAATATGAGATGTGCTTGGTGCCACAACCCGGAATCCATGCGAAGAGAACCTCAGATTAGTATTGATTATAACCGCTGTAATTCCTGTGGAGAATGCGTAAAGGTGTGCCAGGCAGGTGTGCATAAGATTGAGACGGAGGGATTACATCAAACCAATATTGCAGATTGTAAGTTATGTGGTGCTTGCATAAGTGCATGTCCGGTGGATGCTATCTCTATGGTAGGGAAAGAGTATACCCCTCAAGAAGTAATCGATGTGATTATCAAGGAAAAGAAGTATTATGAACGCTCCGCAGGTGGTGTTACCTTCTCCGGAGGAGAGCCCACCTTCCAATATGAATTCTTGTTGCAGCTCCTGCAGTTGGCGAAGGCCGAACAATTACATATCTGCTTAGAAACGAATGGGCTGGTGTCGGAGCCGAGGTTAATAGAAATCAGTCAATATGTGGATCTATTTTTATTTGATTATAAGCATTCAGAGGATGAGCTACATCGTAAGTTTACCGGGACTTCCAACCAATCGATTCTAAACAATCTGGAGTTGCTAAACCGGTTACAAAAACCTGTAATCTTACGCTGCCCAATCATTCCGGGTATCAATGATACAAGGGAACATTTTGATGCCATACGATTATTAAAGCAAAAATATAAGAATATCGAGGATGTGGAACTTATGCCTTATCATACGGTTGGTGTTACTAAGTGGAGAAATATCGGAGAATATTATTCCTTATCGAACATAAAAGCACCTCAAAAAGAACAAATTGATGCTTGGCACAGGGAATTAAACTTATAGTTAAACTAATGGAGGGTAGGATGATGAAGAAATATGAATTTGTTGTTGTAGGTGGGGGAATGTCTGGCATTTGTGCTGCCATCGCCGCTGCAAGAGAAGGAATTGAGACAGCATTAATTCATAACCGCCCCGTATTAGGCGGTAATGCAAGCTCGGAGATTAGAATGCACATCTGTGGTGCCAGTTGTCACGATGCGAAAGAAAATTCTCGCGAGTCCGGAATTATTGAAGAATTATTACTTGAAAATAAAAGAAGAAACCCACTGCATTCTTATCCGATATTTGATTCCATCCTTTGGGAGAAGGTAAGATTCCAAAAAAATCTAACTTTATATCTAAATTCCCACATGACTAAAGTAATAACGGAAGGGAATCGAATTCAATCAATATTGGTAGAACAGATCACTACCGAACGTAGCTTTGAACTATTCGGTGATCTTTTTATGGATGCTACCGGGGATGGTACGCTAGGGTTCTTAGCCGGGGCTGAGTTTATGACGGGAACGGAAGCAAGGGACACCTTTGGGGAAGAACATGCACCTGTGAAGGGAAGCCCTTACGTGATGGGAAGCACACTCATGTTTAAAGCAAAGAAGATGGAGCAGAAAGTACCCTTTATAAAACCCTTCTGGGCAAATACCTATACCGAAGAGGATCTGGCTCTCCGAGACCACAGTAATATTAATTCCGGTTATTGGTGGATTGAGATTGGTGGTGTTACGGAGGATACCATAAAAGACGGTGAACTGATTCGCGATAGATTATTAAAGGCAGTATATGGGATATGGGATCATATCAAGAACAGCGGGAAACATGATGCAGACTATCTGGATTTAGAGTGGATCGGATTTTTGCCCTGTAAGAGAGAAAGCCGAAGGCTTGTCGGAGATTATGTGCTAAAAGAGGATGACTGCCTATCGGAAAGACGATTTGAGGATGCTGTAGCCTATGGAGGATGGCCCATTGATGTACATACCCCGGGGGGATTAGAAGCAAATCATGAGGAGCCAACTGTATATCTGAGAATGATGGACGTATTTACAATTCCTTATCGTTGCCTATATTCCAAGAATATCGACAATCTTTTCTTAGGAGGCAGGATTATTAGTTGCTCTCATATGGCATTTGCATCGACTAGGGTGATGGGAACCTGTGCTGTTGTTGGTCA
>JAQZBA010000098.1 GCA_029239365.1 Herbinix sp.
GTTACAGCTCTCTGTTATGGATGTTGAGGAACACCTACAGGCTGCAAGACGCCTTTATAATGGCAATGTATCTAATCTGAATCAGAAGATCGTTAGCTTTCCGAGTAGCATAGTGGCAAATAGGCTGCATATAGCTCAAATCGAATTCTTAGAGGCAGAGGAAGAAAAACGCCAAGATATCAAAATGAATCTGTTGTAAGTAAGCCAAACGATAAAATCCATGCTACCTAAGGATTTATATTACTATAAATAAAAAAACCGATGAGTTAAGACACAGTTTACCTATGCCTAGCTCTTCGGTTTCTTATTCCATACAAGTGAATTGGTTACCCATTCATCTAGCTTAGTATATTACTGTTTGAAACAATACCTTATGCCAATCTGTTAATCTCATGTTGAATCAGTGCAAAAGCGATAATTCCACCTAAAAGATATAACAGTAAATACAAAATTCCTCCGTTGCTGGCTGCCATTCCACGATTTCTTTTCGCAGTGTCAATCTTTTCCCCACACTTGAACGCCCAATACAATCCATAGATCCCGCAGGTTATAATTGTCAGTAAAAGCACCAATCCTCCACTGGTATCTTGAACACCTGATACAGTGTTGGTATCATTTGCCAGACATACATACCAGTAGATCCCATAAATTCCACATGTTATAAACGTAAAAATCAGGCATAAGATAATATTTCTGTTTTTAACCATAGTCTACTTCTCCCTTTTCTTTAGAATAATTTAATATATCCATTCTACCATTCTTTCTTGCTATAATCAAGGATTCAAGCAAATTACCCCCATCTTTTCCCTTGCCACGCCTAAGCTTCCCTTCATCAGAAGGGATCTCATAATCGTTGCATACTCTCCGGAGGAGATGAGCTTTCCATTACTGTACCAGTAAGACAGCGCTGACAGCATTCCACCAAGGGAAAATTCAAAAAGTATCTGATTATCAAACTCTGTCTCTGAAAGGCACATCGCCTTCATAAGCAGGGGCTTTATCAGTGCTTTTAATTTATTTACAAAGGCAGGGTCACCTTTCGACCCGAGGAGTACGCTCAGATATTCTCCGTTTTCTTCGAAGAACGCAGCCATTCGGTCGACGATATCGGTTGCCGCAGGATTAGATAGATTCTTTATCATCTCCAGTTTCAATTTTTCTACTAAGTTGCTCTCAATCTGATTCAATAGGTCATACACATCCATAAAATATTCGTAGAAGGTGCTACGGTTATAGCCTGCAAGTTCCGTAATCTTTATTACACTAATATCTTCAATCGAATGCTTCTTATAAAGTGTCCAGAAGGAATCCATGAGATTGGATTTGGTCTGGGCTTTTCGTTCAGGGTTTTTAACCATACCTGGCTCCTTTTCTTTTCCGACAGAACAGGATATACTGTTGGTTGATGATTCTGTTTATCCTTGTATAATTATTATGCAACACATTGTTGGATATTTTCAATAGGAGTTTTGTCTATGTCAGTGATTACTTTAGAAAACTTAACAAAAGATTTTGGCAATGGACGGGGTATCTTTGATGTCTCCATTGCTGTGCGTAAGGGCGAATGTTATGGATTTTTAGGTCCAAACGGAGCCGGCAAATCCACAACTATGCGCCACCTTATGGGGTTCTATCAGCCACAAAGTGGCAAAGCGATGATCGAGGGACTGGATTGCTGGGGGGACCAAAAGCATATTCAACAAAAGGTTGGATATCTGCCGGGAGAAATCGCTTTCCCCGAGGATATGACCGGAAAGAGTTATATCCGTATGATCGCTAAGATGCGTGGTATGAAGGATTTCTCCTATGAGAAAGAGTTAGAAGATTTTTTTGAGATAAACCCTGCAATCGAGCTAAAAAGAATGTCAAAAGGTATGAAACAGAAAATCGGAATCATCCTGTCATTTATGCACAAGCCGGAGATTCTGCTTCTGGATGAGCCCTCCAGTGGCCTGGATCCTTTGATGCAGAATAAATTTATCGATCTGATGGATCAATTTAAAAAAGCAGGAACTACCATTTTATTGTCCTCCCATATGTTTGAAGAAGTGGAACGAACCTGTGACAGGATCGGAATTATTAAGAATGGTAAGATGATACGGGAGGTTGATGCGAAGGAGTTAAGACACTCAAGATTAAAAACGTTCCGAATGGAATGTGAAGATGAGACAGATCTTGAACGAATTCTTGGAAAATTTCCTGAAGCAGAGTGTAATATGACGACTCATTCTGTCATATTATCTCTGCCGGATAGCCGGATTAATGATCTAATCGCAGTTCTTGCAGGATGTAAGCTACGGTTTCTGAAGGAAGAGAAGCATACACTGGAAGAATATTTTATGCAATTCTATGGAGGGGACGCCAATGATTAGTCTACCAATCCTAATACAGGATATTAAGTCAAATTTCAAATTCTGGATGGCATTTACTATGGTCTTATGCCTGTTCATGACCGTGATGATCAATGTCTTCACACCGGCCACCATAGGAAGCCTAGGTGCGGCAACGAATGGAACCATTGTCGGTAACCTCCTTGGTGGTACCTCTACTCTGATCGGCTTCATGGCAAATTCCTTCTATACCCTCATGGCAATCATATTTCCCATGCTTTATTCAATTATCGTCGGAAACCGCCTGGTAGCAGAAAAAGTGGATCATGGGGATATGTCGGGATTACTTTCTACTCCAACCAAGAGAATTACGATTGTCATGACCAAAGCTATCTACTTCATCTGCTCCTTAGTGCTTATGTGGACCGTAGTCTGTCTGTTAGGTATTGGTGTGTCGCATATCTTTCAACAGGATGAGCTGGACCTGAATACATTCCTTTTGATGAACGCCGGATGCTTGTTATTTCATCTAGCAATCAGCAGTATCTGCTATGCAGCCTCCTGCATCTTTAACTATTCCAAGTTGTCTATGGCTCTGGGTGGAGGAATTACGCTGTTTTTCTATGTTGTTTCGATGATAGTTAAGCTTTCCGATGATCTGGATGTACTGAAATATCTTACTCTTAATACACTGTACGATACTGCGAAGATCATCGAAGGTGAAGGCTATGGGGCCAACTTTATAATTTTGACATGTATCGGCATCCTCTTATATACCGTTGGCATCACTGTGTTCTGTAAGAAAGATCTACCCTTATAAATATACCTCACCTGAAGTACTTTTTGTATTATTCAGCCCCTTATAATTAATGAGCTATTGCTATTCTACTTTAACTGATTTATTATTCATTTAGACGTTATAACAGCTAATTAAACCCTGTTATAAGTCAACTATAAAATAACTATCGATCGGGGGACTGACATATGAACAGCATATTTATGAGATTTCCGGGAGGAAGAGCGAAGGCTTTGACCCTAAGCTATGATGATGGGGTAGAGCAGGATAGAAAATTGATTTCTATTCTAAATGAATACGGAATCAAGTGTACCTTTAACATTAATTCCGGCATATTTACACCGGATGGGACATCCTTTCCCGAAGGTCAGATCCATCGCAGACTGTCTGAAAAGGAAGTAGTCTCGCTCTATAAAAACTCCGGGCATGAGGTGGCTGTGCATTCACTGACTCACCCTTTTCTGGAACAATTGCCTACTTATATGGTAGCCAATGAGATCCTCGAGGACAGAAAAAATCTAGAGCGTTTATTCGGAACTATAGTACGTGGTATGGCTTATCCCTTCGGAACCTACAGTGACGAAGTGGTAGAGGTGCTTAAAGCCTCCGGTATTGCCTACTCCAGAACCGTTGAAGCCACCGAGGAATTCCGTATTCCAACCGATTGGCTAAGACTTCCCTCTACCTGTCATCATAATCATCCCGCGCTTAGCATGCTCACAGACAAATTTGTAACACAAGCTCCCTCCAGAGCACCTTGGCTTTTCTATCTCTGGGGACACAGTTATGAATTTGAAGCTGATAACAATTGGAATTTGATCAGTGAATTTTCAGAGAAAGTCGGAAGAAAAGATGACATCTGGTATGCAACCAATATTGAGATCTATGATTATATCCAGTCCTACCATAGATTACTGTTCAGTGTCGATGCTTCTATTGTATATAATCCAACTGTTTTTACCATATATTTTGATTATAACAACCACTCCTATGAGGTTAAGCCTGGTCAAACATTAACCCTAATTTAACTATTTCAGCGCCATTTTATGGCGCTGTTTTGCATCTTGATTCCTTATTGTTTCTTAACATAAACTATATTTTTCTTAATATAATGTACTGATACGATAAGCCAAAAGTTGCGAATGGAGTATGACATGAAGAAAATTTTAATTAAAACAGTTATCGTCTGCCTGCTTGTCCTGGTTCTCCCCTTCCTATTAACACTACTCTTCACCCACAAGGAGAGTGATGCTTCACTTAAAACCATGGATTTTACCATATATTATGAAGTAAATGATTCCAAGGAAAAGCTATCCTTTGATGAATATCTAATCGGTGTCGTTGCCGCTAATATGTCCGCAGGCTATCATATAGATGCACTGAAGGCTCAGGCCGTAATTGCCCGGACCTACGCCTTATACAATATCGCATTGCTTACGAAGGACGAACCCGACAAAACAACCTTTGCTACTTCTGAACTGGGGCTTTCCTACATCAGCTTGGATAAACTGAAGGACTTCTGGGGCGATGAGAATTATAGCACCTATTTCACTAAGCTGGAGAATGCAGTCATCGGAACGAAGGATGAAGTTATCCTTTATGAAGAGGATCTTATTCTCCCTGTCTTCTTTGATACCGGCTCCGGTTACACCCGTAATGCCTCCGAAGCTTGGGGAATCTCTATCCCTTATCTCATCAGTGTCTCGAGTAAACAGGATGTAACCTCTACCAATTACCTTTCCATAGATGAATTCGAGGTAGAAGAACTCATTACCTTACTTGAGAAGTATTATCATGACACCTCCCTATCCGAGGATTCCTTCTTTCAGGAGGTTGAAGTAGCTGTCCGTGACAGCGCCGGCTATGTGACACAGATAAACCTTGGCAGCCTTACCGTCTCCGGTGAAGAATTTGCCAAGGTTCTTGGATTAGCTTCGAATCATTTTTACATTGAAGAATATGAGGATCAAGTCCGTATTATCTGCAATGGCTCCGGCCACGGTATTGGCTTAAGCCAATACGGAGCCAATGCTATGGCTGAGGATACTACCTCTTACACAGATATTATAAAATATTATTATACCGGAACAACCATTACTAATCTAACCGATTAATCTATGCATTTCGAATCTTCATTAGGAATAGGAATTCCTCCAGCCAAAGCTTCAGCTTAGGCTGTTCTTCCCGCCGTTTTAAAGCCAAGCCCTCTTGGTAATGGGCTACCGTCTGAAGCTCCTCTTCTGTAATCACTTCCTCTGCATAACGGTAACGCATGAAGATATTTGCCACCTCCGGGAAGGTAATCCGGTCATAGTGGAAAGAATCCTTCACTCTCAGTGCAAGCATACGTATCGTCTCCCGGTTCTCAAGTACGAAGCCCTCTTTTCGGAGTAACTCCAGTACCCTTAAGAACATCAGGTACATCTTTCTACTGTTATCCGACTTATCATATCCATTTCGGTATTGGTACTTTAATACATTGTAATAGGTTGCAATAAGAATCAAAATGATGAATACCGCTCCGACTGTTACCAGAATTCCGGCTATTACTTCATTGGTTGCATTCTCTTCCTCTAGATCAAGATCGACTATCTCACCATTAAAGGGTACATTGCCTCCTTGTATCTCACCCTCATAATGACCAGGATATTCTTCACCAACCTCTTCCCCATTCGTTGGCACGGCCCAGGTTGTGTATCTGACGCCATAGAAAGATGAAGTTGCCTCGAAGGGAATCCAGCCTACTCCTTCCATATAAGCTTCAGCCCAAGAGTGAGCCTGGCTATTCTTAATCGGATACATGTTATCATCGTCCTGGAATTCAAACTTAGCTACAAAGCCCTCCATATAACGCATAGGAACACCGATGCATCTGCCAAGCACTGCCATCGCAGTAGCATAAGAAGTACAATACCCTTCTTTGTTTTCAAACAGGAAGTAATCCACAAAATCCTGTCCTTCCGATGGATTTTCGGGAGAAAGACTGTATGTATAGGACTGCAGGTAAGCCTCAATTGCCTTTAACTTGTCATAGTTCGTATCATAACCCTCTGTAATTTCTTCTGCTAATTCTTGCACTCTTGCCGGAAGCTTCTCAGGAAGGGCAGTATATTTCTCTCTTATTAACTTCGCCCGTTCTCCCAACAGCTCATAGAAATCCCATCTCGTAGCAAAACTGTTCGTATTGTCATGAATTAAAGTGTTTTTCTCCAGCCAATCGAAGGAAGCAAGATTGACGCTCTGAGCGGTCTCATACGAGAAGTGATCCGCATCCCTAAGCATCTTAACAAACTGATCTCCTTGCAGATTCATCTCATAGAATGTACTCTCATAGGTAGTCCCCCTGCCCTTTACCTTCTCGAAGGTTATGTTTGCAGGTGCTGCGACCGGAAAGGTTGAATCGGAAAGTAGATTGAACCAACTTGTTTTCAACGGATAGAAGAAGGTCTTTGTCTTGATGTTATCATAGATTACTTTTAGAGTTACACGTTCAACAAACCGATTATTTTCCAAGATCTCCAGGTCCTGTCTCGAAAGTGCATAGGCCAGCTCCATATAGTCAAGCTTATATTCCTGCTCTTCAGCAAGATAATCCGTTCGGCTCTTCTCCCAACTATAGCCGGTATAGGTATCACTAACGGATCCAATCAGATAGATTGCTCTATTACGTGACGAACCGGAGAATCTGATTGCAACCTTCTCATCCTTCACCAGTGTTCCGTTCCCGTTGGCCAGTTTTTTGTTATCATCGGAGTAACCTGTTAGGCTGATAAAGAATTCATTGGTATGTTTGCTCAGATAATAATCTAAGTCCGTACTCCATATTTCAATCTGTTCCTTGACATTATCATAGATATATCGAACTGCCTTCCACTGTATCGGCTCCTCCTTCGCAGGCATAAGCACCGCTATGAATGCCAATAGGAGACAAACCGGTGCCAGATAGAGAATACTTTCCTTCTTCTCCTGCTTCCCTGCCTTACGTGCATAGATAATACCGAAGCACTCTAAGATGATGGACAGAATATAAAAGAGATAGATTGCTACGACAACCTTACTAATATTAATCTTATTAATACTTAGAAGTACTAATGCTACCAGAGCAACAACAGCCAGAGAGATCTTGAATAGCTGCGTTCTTGTTAAGAGGAAGAAGAGTATAACTCCAAGTAACCCAATCACAAAGATCGTAAAATTCGAATAACCCGCTTGATATAGCTCCTCCGAACCATTATAGCCAGCTATCCAGCTTGAGTAATCCCCGACCCATGCTATTGGATTAAACTTCCTAACCCAGAAGATCAATGCCAGAATAGGGATGATACTTGCCAGTATCAGATAGGTTACGGTATTTTTCTTATTTAAATCGAATAGAAAGACACCTATGGCCGGAAGAAAAGAAAAAAACGCGCATAAAAAGATTGGTACCCGGAGTACAAAGTACTGATTTATTATCAATGCAAAAGCAGAGCTCAATGCCATGCTTAGCAAAGCACGATATGCCTGATATAGCTTTTCTCTGTCTTGAAACATAAAAGCCTCCCTTGTTACCTTTTAGACTTTTTCTAACGATAAGATACCCGCAATCTCATCCTCTGACATAATCTGATACACCTTGATACCGGAGGCCTTCATTCCGTCAATTATTTTCTTGGTCTCCTCTGATACATCATCGCTGATAAAAAGAATACAGATATGGTTTCCATTGGTTATGGCTTGTATTGCAGCCAGATAGAGCTCTTTGGTCAGATTATGGGTTACTGCAACACAGAACATTCCCTCATCCCCACGAAGTAGTCTCTCCCGAAGTAATTCACTGACAGGGATTTGGCTATTAAAACGAATATGTACACAGGCCTTATAGAAAGCATTAAAATCCTCCTTCGAGTTGATACCTACTGCTTTCTTGCCATCCATTTCATAGATGATCTGGGACGGTGTCCCTCTCAACGCATAAAAATTAGAGATTGCAAGAACACTTTCGATAATCTTGTCTTCTGCGATGATTACCTTCAATTCGTCCTCATTAATCTTCATCATATCCATAAAAAGAACGATCTCTGCCTTAGGAATATGCTGATATTTTCTGGTAATCAGCTCCCCCAGTCTTGCTGAAGCCTTCCAGTGGATTCGCTTTCTGCTGTCACCCGGATTGTATTTTCTCATCTCCGTATCCAGCTCTTCCTCCGGCATATTGCTGGCACGCAACGGATTCTTAACATCTGTCTGCGGTGGGGCAATCCCCAATCGATCCAAAGGTACGACTCTGGGAAGAACGATGACCTTAAGCTTTGATGCAATCGGATAGGTGATACTGAAGAGGTATAAGAAATCTGTTACTTCAATAGAATCTACACCAACATTATACTCTCCGCGGTAATTACATTTAATTCTCGTCTCCATCCTCTCGCTCTCACTGGGAAGTAAGCTGTATTCCGCAATTTGATGAGCGGATTCTATGGTTGATTTATCGCTCAGAAAATTCACCTTAACATTTCGGAAGGTGATGTAATCCTCATTGGCAATCACGAAGGAATAGGTCGTCCAATCCCCCTTAACTACCAGATATGCATCCATCTTTTGATAGATTTTAAATCGAAAATAGACATATAGTGTATATAAAAATGCAATAATCGGAATGAATATGGTCAGATAAAATAACGCATAGGCAATATTACCTCCAAAGTAAGAGGCAAATATACTACTACCGATAATTGCTACCGTAAAAATCAAGCGATTAATTTTCATAATAAAAACCATGCCTTTCTCAATACCGACACTACAGCTTTGCGAATACCGGTACCGCCACTTTTGCAACTAGGTTCTTTAACACTTTTTCTACCTTAGTCTGAGAAAGTCTTGCTTCCGGAGCAAGAATGATACGATGAGCCAGCACCGGTTGAACCAGACGCAGGATATCATCGGGAATACAATAATTTCTTCCTTCCAGATATGCCAAAGCCTGAGCCGCGCGAAGCAGAGCGAGTGTCGCTCTGGGACTTGCTCCTAGGGAGATGTTGCTATCTCTTCTTGTCTCCTGAATAATCTTCGTAATATAAGTAACCAGATCCTGATTCACCTTAACCTCTTCTACTTCCTTCTGCATCAGAAGCACGGTCTCACCGTCTATTACCGGCTCCAGCTTCTGTACGAGCTGATGACTTAAGAATCTGTCAGCCATTACCTTCTCGTCACCTGCCTGAGGATATCCGATGGATATCTTCATCATGAAACGATCAAGCTGTGCCTCAGGAAGGTTATAGGTTCCGAGATAATCGATGGGGTTCTGGGTTGCAATCACCATGAAGGGTCTGGGAAGGGGATAGGTTACACCATCCACTGTAATCTGCTTCTCTTCCATCGCCTCCAGTAAACTTGCCTGGGTCTTCGGCGAAGTACGGTTGATTTCATCAGCTAGAATAATATTATTCACGATAGCACCCTTCGCATACTCGAATTTGCCGATCTGCATATTATAAATGGATAAACCGGTAACATCACTGGGCAAGGTATCCGGTGTAAACTGAATCCGGGTAAAACCACAGTCAATGGTCTGTGCCACCGTCTTAGCCAACGTCGTCTTACCAACTCCAGGAACGTCCTCTAACAGCAAATGCCCCCCGGCCAGTAGAGTAACCAGAGTATGTTCGATCACTTCTCTCTTACCGACGATAATCTGTTCCATGTTATGTACCATATCAGTAATTTTCTTTTGATTTTCCATAAGCTTCCCCTTCTCTAGATAAATTGTAAACCTTTCCATTATTATACTTTAATTACCTAATCCATAGCAAGGTAAGAATTGCACTAGTTTTTGTACTTTTTATAGTATATTTGGCGATTGTTTGATGTTTTGTGGTAACCCGCTGCCCTTAGCCTAAAAAAGCAGTAATCCATATGTTATCAGATTACTGCTTAATTCATAAAAGGTATCAATTATCTTATTGTAGCAATGATCACTCGAACCTTCTCTCCCTCACTGGACTCGATAATAAAGTGATCAACGCTAGCCGGAACAATGAAGGTTTCGCCGTAATGTATCTTCTTAGGAAGCCAACTGTCATCGTTACTTTTTATCAATGCCTCGTTACCTTCAACAAGGTTAAGCACAGCCACAGAATCCTTAAGAGAAATCTCAACTTTATCATGAAAGGTATATCTCTTGGTTTCAATAAACTCATATGCATGCAAGCCGGTTCTCTCAATCAAACATTCGTCATCATTTTGAAGAATTTGCTCTTGATGAATTAAATTATTCATTACCCACCTTGTATCACGATCCCACTTAATATTATTCTTTCCATGATTAATATGAACCGGTCTTGGTAGTCCGTCAAGTCCAATATTACCCCAGTCCCATAATTTAAAAGTAAAAATATAAGGAGTCGCACTTATTTCGAGAACTAGAGTATCCTTTCCGGAACAATGAACTGTTCCAGCTGGAATTAAGATGTGGTCATGTTTTTTTACAGGAATTTTATTAACATATTTTTCTGTATCAAATATTATTTCACCACGATTTGCCGCCTCAAGATCGGAAATCATTGCATCTTTATCAATTCCCTCTCTCAGTCCGATATAAACACAGCTAGTTTCTGTAGCATCAAGTATATAATAGCTTTCATCCTGCGTATACTTCATTCCAAAGGTGGACTTTATGTAATCAAGTGTAGGGTGAACCTGTAAAGAAAGATTACCACCCTCAAAGGTATCCAACAGATCAAACCTGATTGGAAATTCAGCTCCAAACATATGGTAAGCTTTTTCACCCAGAAGCTCCTTGGGGAATAGTTTGACTAAATTCATGGTTGGAAATAAAACAGAGTTTTCTCCAAATGTAAATCTTACGCTGTTTTCTTCCGGTACACCATCAAATGCCCATCCATAGTTCTCAGTATCTTTATCTAAGCCAAATTTATTTTTCATCCATTGACCACCCCATACGCTCTTATCAAAATAAGGCTCCATGCGGAATGGTTCTTGAGAAATCTTACGGAATGCGGTATCAAAAGACTTTTTATCAATTGCTTTAAGTTCAGCGCTTACATTAGCATCCACCCAATAATCAATCGCAGCAAAATTTTCTTCCTTATGCGTATCTGCAAGTCTCCATTCAATAAAAAATCCTATTTTATACTTTGTAAGAATGGGAGCCTCCGGATTATTAAACATCCAGTTTGCCATTCCCTTACGAAATCTCAACTGAATCTCCCAGCGAGTGATATCAAAATAATAATGAACCTCCGCTTTGGCAAAAAGACTTGCGCCTATGCCTACGATAAAGATAACTTCAT